>CAJQOR010000295.1 GCA_905479965.1 uncultured Rhizobiaceae group bacterium
GTTTCTTCTGCGTCATATCGAAGTGCAACTGCATAGTGGGTTGGGTTTGCCACGACCAAAGTCGCGCGTGGCACATCAGCCATCATGCGTTTTCGCGCGCGGTCCCTTGCCAGTGATCTTTGGCGCGCTTTAACCATCGGATCACCATCCGATTGCTTCATTTCGTCTTTGATTTCCTGCTTTGTCATGCGCAGGTCTTCATACCAAAAGTGACGGGTCGCAAAAATATCAACAATCGCGAGAACCGCAGTTGATAATAATACAACGATGAAAATTGTGATCGTGTGATCTGAAATGATTTGCGTAATTGCACCAGGATCGACGTACATAATCTGCAAAATATCCATAAAATCACTGCGCATGACCAATGCGATGATCAAAGAGATAACCATGACTTTTGCCATGTTCTTTGCAAATTCAACCATACCCTTTTTGCCAAATATGCGGCCAAAACCGCCGGGGATAGATAATCTATTCCATTTGGGTTGAATGCGGTCGAGCACTGGTCGAGGGATGTTCTGAAATATAGATGCGGCTAGACCAAACGTCATCAAAATTGCAAATGCCGGCAAGAGGATGATGCTTGCTTCCCAGAACAAGTGCTTGAAAATCGCCAATGCGTCTTCACCAGTGATGATGCGCCAGTCTTCTGGCTTTTCAAAAATCCCCTTTAGTCCATAGGTCACGCGACCAACACTGGAGGGGAGAAAAAACACGACGAACAGCAGTGCACCTAAAACAGATGCAAAAGCGGGAACTTCCCTTGCAAATGGGACGTTACCTTTGTCAAAAGCATCGCGGATCTTTTTCTCGGTGGGGTCTTCGGTTTTGGAGTCTTTGTCTTCATCACCGGACATGTGACCAACCTTATCGCATGATTACGAATCGTTAGATAACACTAACACTAGGCAGCTTGTTTGTCTTCCCGAAGTCTTAATTTGTCCTCACCAGCAAGACGAATGGCTTCTTGTGTAATCGAGCGGCGCGCAACAGCAACTTCTGCAGCTTTGCCCAAATCTCCATTACCAAGTTCTGATTCAATCATACGGCGTTGACGCGCGCCGATCGAAGATAGCACAGATTCCTGCATTTCAGGAGATGTACCGCGTAGCGCCAGTGTGATAATATCGCCATTGATATCATTAAACAAAGTAACGCGTGACTGCTGAGACATCAGTAACAAATCATCAAACAAGAAAATACGTGGTTTAACCTTGTTAGCGGTGTCAGCGCTGCGGCTTTCAAGAGCACCCAAGAGCGATTCAACAACAGGTTTATCAAGCTCATTCATGATATCTGCAACTTTGACCGAACCCGTTGCATTTTTCTCGGTATTGATTTCATCAACCAATTCGCGCACCTTGCCTTCAATAATTTCAGCAACACGTGGATTAATATCTTTCATGTTTACAGCGCGATGAACAATATCAACACGTTTGTCTTCCGGCATTTTCATCAAGGTTTTGCCCGCAAAAGAAGAGGGCAGCATGGATAAGATATAGGCGGAAGTTTGTGGATGCTCGTTCTCTAAGAACCTATAAACCCGATCTGGATCAGCTTCATTTAATTCATCCCAAATCGTCTGGGTAATTGCCTGAAATTCAGCCTGTCGACCCAGCAGACCATCAACTTCATCGGGTGTTAAACCTTCTTCAAGAATACTCTCCATCACTTTGGCATTGTCCATAAGGCCGGTGCCTTCACTGAACAGATCTTCAAACTCAGTGACGAGTTCCTCTAATTCTTGAGGCGGAATGGGGCGCAGTTTCTGTGCCTTATCTATAATAACTTGTAATTCGCTCTGCTCAAAAAATTTAAGCAATTTACCTGCGACCGGTTTTCCCATCGCTAAAAGCACAGCAGCGGCTTTCTCAGGGGGGGAGAGTTCTTTAGAGCTTCCCGTTTGAGCATCATGCTCAAAATCGTCATAAATATCCACGATACTTATCCTGTTGTTGCTTTAGTGCCGATGACCTCTATCATCTTAACACCAAAGCGGGTGTCGTCATTTTCTAATACTGTAATCTCGCCACGACCGATCAATTTACCATTGACCATGATCTCAACGGGTTCACCAATTTTGCGCTGAAGGCCAATTGTTGCACCTTCATTTAAATCCATTAGTTCAGAAACCTGCATCCGGCTTGTGCCTAAAACAACTTGTACATCGATAGGGATATCCATGACAAGATCAGCACGAGAATTGCTACCTGTTGCACCTGTGACCGACGAACCACTGCCGAAATCACTGACACCAGCATCGGCACTTTCCAGGCTTCCACCACCAAAACCAGCACTCCCGCCGAAATCTGAACCAAGAGCGTCTCCACCACCAAAGTCCGAACCTAAATCTCCACCTAGATCTCCACCTAGATCACCGCCAATGTCGCCGCCAAAATCAGAACCCAAATCTGGCGTAGCATTAAAGTCACCACCAAAATCTGCGCCCAAATCACCACCAAGGTCGCCGCCTACATCTAAATCACCACCGATGTCGTCGCCGAAATCTGAACCAATATCTAGGGCTCCGTCACCCGCTCCTGCGCTTGACAAATCCAAGCCCTCCGCGTCCTGTTGCAACACATCCCGAAGACCGTCGATAGCGCCGTCCAGTTGTTCTGGATTATCAGCGTTCGCGATTGGTTCGTTTTCTGGTGCGTTTTCACTACTCATAGCTAATTTATGTCAGTTGAAGCTTGTCGGGGCCTTTCCAAATGGAAAATGTTGGCGCGTTATAAAGAAAAAAATTAAGGTTCCGGCTAGATGCCGTCTTTCCAATCTTCATCGCCAAATGGGCTTTCAACGCGTATCATGTATTTGTTACCGGATTTTCCGAGCGCACAATTATACAATTCACGGCCATTTGCCTGCAAAACAACGGTAGGTTCGCCCTCTTCACCAAACCGGAGAACATCTCCAACTTGTAAACGGCTAACCTCATCAAGTTTTAGTCGCTCCAAGCCAATATTGGCCTGTAGCATAATATCTGAGTTATAGACCTGCTTGGACAATCTCTCGGCCCATTCGGTTTTTTTCTCAGCTTTTCGGCGGCGGTTTGCAACCGCTTCTATGTCTGTTTTAATGATTTTAGATTGCGGAACAACAACCGTTGCAGATGTTTCCAGTTGACCAAATTTTAGATCAAGTGAAAATGAAGCGGCATGATACTCTTGATAAGTTTCACCTTGTGCATCGGGCAAATTTTGCGTCGGTTTATCGACGCTTTGCTCCAATGTCGGGTTACGAGTAATTGTTGCTTTCAAGGCTTCATTTAATGTTTCAAAAAACACCGCGGATAGATCAATCTCAAGCGTTGATAACTTGCGAGATATAGGTTCTATATTGTCTGGATCATCTCCGCCAAGCATGCATTCTACAATGGCAATAATCAGATCATTATTGCAATATAACGCAATATCGTCGGACCAAGTTTCAATCTTTGTTTCGCTGTAGCAAAAATCGCCTTCTATGGCTTTTAAAAGTTCAGTACGGGTACCTTGGGTCACATTTCCAGCGGTGGCTTCAATTGGTAAGCTATTTTTATCTTTAAATAAAACCATGAACACTTGGGCCAAGGATAATGCAATCTGCTGACATTTTTCCTCAATGAGCGCGGGGCTGCCAAGCTCACCGACCATTGATGAGAGCAATTTGGGGTCGAACTGGAATTGATCAGCCTCAATATCAACAGATGTATCTGTCTCTGTTGCTGTATCGCTGGTCACAGCGTCAGCGGATACACTATCATCCACGCCAGTTTCAGTTTCAGTTTCAGGTTCGGGTGTTTCGGTCTCAGCCATGATTTATCTAAGCGCCGCCGCCGCCAGGGTTCATCATTTCCTGCTCAACCGCATCAATAGATGGACGCTCGTAAGATGAGATAGTTTTACGACCATGTTCAAGTGCAACTTGTGGCACGGAACCATTCATATATGCCAGCAGGGTTTGTTTTACGACGATAAACAGACGAAGCTGTTTAGTGCGCACGATCTCAACTTGGTGATTAAGCGGTTGCATTACACAATATGACAAGAAAATACCAAGGAAAGTACCCACAAGCGCTGCCGCAATCAATCCACCCAATACATCCGGAGGCTCATTAATTGCACCCATCGCTTTAATGATGCCCAAAACCGCAGCAACAATACCAATAGCTGGGAATGCATCACCGAGTGTGACGAGTGAGTGTTGAGAATGCATTTTGTCGTGGCTCAATGTTTGAATTTCTTCATCCATCAGTGCCTCAATTTCGTGCGGTCTTGCATTTCCGATAATGATCAAACGAATATAATCGCAGATGAATGATGATAGCTCTTTATTGGCAAGCACTGTTGGCGCTGCGAGAAAAATCTCAGACTCTTCTGGATTATCAACATGCGCTTCAATCTCATTCCGAGATTTTGTACGGAGGTCGCGCATGAGTTGGTAAAGTAATCCTAGCGTATCAAGATAATGACGTTCCTTTGGAACATCATATTTGAAGGCCTCACCGATTGCTTTCCCTGCATCTTTAATGATTTTGGTTGGATTGGCCATGATAAAGCCACCAATCCCTGCGCCGCCGATGATGACCAGCTCGAATGGTTGGTTAAGCACCCCAAGTTTGCCGCCCATAGCCATATATCCGCCAAGAACACAGCCGATGGTAACAACGAATCCAATAATAATATTCATGCCAAGCTTCCAAGTAAAATTTGCTTCCCCATGATTAGGAGCCTTTCCTTGTGTGGGGCTTAATCCACCCAATTAAATGCCCGGGACAACCAACAGTTTCGCGCAAGACTTTTCACCTAATTTAAAGAGAAGATGCGAAATGCGACGACACCTGTTCATTGCCCATGTAACAGGTGAGAGAAGGGCCCAAATGACAACTTTTTCTGATTATCGATTGATTGCTCGAGATATGCAAAGCTCATTGCAGCGTGTTGCGGAAGACAATGTAGTTTCTAGAGACACCGAATATTATCTTGAGAATATCAGCAAAGTCGACACGATTGAAGACTTTCTAAAAGATGATCGATTGTTTAGCTATGCAATGAAAGCCCATGGTCTGGAAGAAATGAGCTATGCAAAAGGGCTCATGCGCAAAGTGCTCGAGGGCGGTACAGACGATGACGATGCGCTTGCAAATAAGTTTACCGATGCAAGATATAAGCAATTTGCCGAAGCATTTGATTTCAATACTCATGGTGACAATGCAACGGTATTTACAGCAGCTCAGCAAGGAACTGTCGATAAATATCTGCAACAGACTTTGGAAGAAGAAGCTGGTGAAGACAATCAAGGCGTTCGCCTTGCGCTCTACTTTGAACGTAAAATGCCTGAGATTTTGGAAGAGCATACGTCAAACACAGCAATCGCGTTTTCAATATTGGGTGATAGCGCATTGGCTGATGTTGTGCGCACAGCGCTTAGTATTCCGTCAGAAACCGCGGTAGCTGACATTGACATCCAAGCCGAAAACATCATTGAAAAACTTGATTTTGATGAACTTCGAGATCCTGAAGGAATGGAAAAATTTATGGAGCGATTTACCAATTTATGGGAAGTTGACAATCCATCAGGCGGGGCATTTTCGGCCGTAGACTTTCTGACGTCGGGCACCGGGGGCAGTATATCTGCTGATCTTTTATATTCACTCAATAATTTAAAATTGGGAGGCCGCTGATGCAAACAGCTCTTTATGTTTCCATTTCTTCGCAGCTGGCGCTTGAGCGAAGATTAGATACCATTGCTGGGAATATTGCCAATTCAAATACCACCGGATTTCGCGCCACTGAAATTAAATTCAGCGAAGTATTAGATGGGAAAAGTCAGGTTAAAACATCCTATGTAAATCAAGGAAATGATTATCTAGCGACACATAGCGGCGAATTTAAACCGACAGATAATCCGTTTGATTTTGCCGTAAAAGGTGATGGATGGTTAATGGTTGAAGGCCCTGCGGGCGAAATGCTCACGCGTGATGGTCGCTTTACCATGACGCAAGAAGGCGAGTTGCAAACCATCAATGGCTTTAAGGTTTTAGATGCAGGTGGCCAACCAATTCAGCTTGATCCTGAAGCTGGTATTCCTGTTGCTGCGCGCGATGGTGCACTGATGCAAAATGGCATCGTCGTGGCAAACATTGGACTGTATACTGCTGACTTATCCGCAGGCTATCAGCGCGTCAATGAACTTGGCATTATTTCAAAAAATGCACCTGAACCTGTGGCTGATCGACAAGATATTGGTATTCATCAAGGGTATTTGGAAGACTCTAACGTAAATGCAGTCACGGAAATGAGTCAACTTATTCAGGTATCTCGCGCGTTTGAAAACATCACAGCCTTGGTTCGCGATAGTGATAAAACGTACCGTGAAGCCATCCAGACACTTGGTGGCGGGCGATAAGATGATGTTCGTTCAAAGTCACAGTCTTACGAGTTGAGTATCAATTATGAACAGCCCGCAATCTCTTTCCAATATTGAAAATGCCGTACGTTATTTCAAAGCGCCTGAAAATTTGTTGCGCGTTGGTGGTAAAGTTAAATCAATATCAGCTGGGGCTTATTCAGTTGTTGGATTATCCCGCCATGTGGGACTAGGCGATTTTGTTGAACTCTTAAGAAATGGTCAAATGCACCCCGGTGAAGTGGTGCATGTCGGGCCAGATGAAATTATCGTTTGCCCGCTAAATTCAGAGAACCCAGCACATATTGGGGACCAAGTTTTTAAACGAGGAAGCTTTAAAATTCACCCCGATGCGTCATGGTGTGGGCGGACAATTAATGCGCTTGCAGAACCAATTGATGGCGGCCCCGCCCTTTCCAAAGGGGGACGTGACATGCCATTGCAGGCAGCCGCACCCGCATCAATGACCAGAAGTCGCATTAGCAGTGCAATTCATACAGGTATTCGCGTAGTTGATGTATTTGCCCCAATTTGTCAGGGGCAAAGAATGGGAATTTTTGCAGGCTCAGGTGTAGGAAAATCTACCATGCTATCGATGTTTGCAAAGACGGCAGATTTTGATCGCGCCGTGATTGCCCTGGTTGGTGAACGTGGTCGTGAAGTCCGTGAGTTTGTTGAAGAAACCATGGGCAAGAATATGGCTAAATCAATCGTTGTTGTGGCAACGAGCGATGAAAGTCCAATCCTTCGCAAAATGGCCCCGTTAACAGCGATGGCGATTGCAGAAAGCTTCCGCGATAAGGGTGAAAATGTTCTCCTGATTGTCGATAGTTTAACCCGTTATGCCCATGCGTTGCGTGAAATTGGTGTCGCGTCGGGTGAGCCGCCGGTAGCACGCGGTTATCCAGCGTCTGTTTTCACTGCGATGCCAAGACTATTAGAACGCGCAGGTCCAGGTGGTGACGCATCGGGTTCAATCACCGCGCTGGTGTCAATATTAATCGATGGTGATAATCACAATGATCCTATTGCAGACAATGCCCGGGGAATTTTGGATGGTCACTTAGTGCTTGATAGAGCGCTTGCCGATGAAGGCAGATACCCCCCTGTAGATCCATTAAGCTCAATATCACGACTGGCACGAAAAGCCTGGAAAGGCGATGAGGAAATGCTGGTTAATCGGATCAAAGCGCTCATTCACAAATATGAAGAAACGCGTGATTTAAGGCTTATTGGTGGTTATCGCCCTGGGACTGACGCTGATTTGGATATGGCCGTTACGCAGGTGCCTGTGATTTATGAAAAATTGCGTCAGACGCCATCCGATCCGCCAAGTGGAGACTCCTTTGGTGAGTTAGCAGAAGCGATGAAGGCCGCAGCGATGGCAAGTATGCCGGATAATCAGGTTAGGAGACCAGGTTAATGTCAGAGTTTTATGATGACTTCGAAGATGAAATGGATGAAGTTGTTCAAGAAGTTCTTGAAAGCGAGAAGGTCGTCAAAAAAGTAAAGCGTGAGCGGGTCAATTTTGATTTCTTATTTGCGATAGTTGGAGTTTGCCTTGCCGGATCAGCAGCATTTCTTCCCTGGTATGTATTTTTACATCAAGAAGATTTCACCGTGAAAAGAATGTCTTACACCAAGGATCGCGAATTGCCAGATTGGAAAGGCAGAACGATTGTCAATGTCTCTCCGTCCGCTATACCAAAACGAAATCCTGATGCGTTAAACGAAGAACTGCTTCCAGATGATATTACAACAGCGTCTATTCCAGAAGATGGTGGTGATGGTGGCAGTGGCTCTCAAGCGTTTCCCGGACAACCAAGGTTTAAGCTTTTACATGTTGCAAATGAACGCGCGTTGATTGAAGATTCTTCAGGCATGTACATGGTCAAAGTTGGTTCAGTTTTACCTGATAACAGCACATTATCAGCGCTAGAGGAACGTGGAAATGGCTGGGCTTTAGTTACGTCAAATGGTGATGTTGTCGAAAATTAATCACGAAAATTGAGTGGGGTGACGGCGCCAAGCTGACCAAATCGGTAAGTCCCACGCAAGATTATTACCATATCCTTAACGGGAAGATAAATGGGATAATCTGATGCAACCAATCCAAATATTTAAACTCGCATCTCAGCAAGCAGAATGGCTGACAGTTCGCCATACTGTTGTGGCGGGGAATATTGCGAATGTGAATACACCTGGATATGCGGCCAAAGATGTTGAACCCTTCAACGCCGTGATGGAAGCCACTGGCACGAAAATGGCTGCAACCCATAGCCGACATTTCTCCGATTCAAAATTGCGCGATTCAATTCGAAGCAATGAGATCAATGGCATTGCTGTTCATCCATCGGGCAATACGGTCAATCTTGCCAATGAAGTTTCAAAAGGTAGCGGCATCAAACGCGAATACGAAATCAACACAAGCATTGTGAAGACGGTTAATCGCATGATGTTGGCAACGGTTAGGAAATAAGTATGGATCCGTTAAGCTTATCATCCAGAATTGCCGCAAGTGGTTTACACGCGCAAGAAACGCGTCTGCGCATTGTGTCTGAGAACTTGGCCAATGCGCAATCAACAGGCGATGCACCGGGTGCTGATCCTTATCGCCGGAAAACGGTTTCATTCTCATCTTATTTAGATAATGCGACGGGCGCTTCGCGCGTGAAAGTACAGCGTCTCGGATTAGATAATAGTGATTTCACCGTCAACTTTGATCCATCTCATCCAGCAGCGAATGAAAAAGGCATGGTTAAAATGCCAAATGTAAATCCGCTAATTGAGCTTGCTGATATGCGCGAAACCAATCGCTCGTATGAAGCAAATTTACAAACTATCAAACAAACTCGAGAGCTTGTTTCCCTCACACTTGGACTTTTGAGGAACACTTAAAATGAACATTATTTCCCAAACGCTGTCGGCCATTGATACAGGCCCAAACGCCACCAAACAAACCGAATTTGCAAGCATAGCCAGCGCGGCAGCATCCGCAGGTATTCGCGCGGTTGATGATGTTAAAGGTCCTGGTTTTGGTGAGGTTATGGCTGAGATGGCAGGTGGTGTTGTGGGCCGGCTTAATCAGGCGGAATACATTTCCATGAAGGCCGTACAAGGTGAAGCAAATACGCGTGAAGTTGTTGATGCATTAATGACCGCAGAACAGTCATTAAATACCGCAATTGCTATCCGCGATAAAATTGTAACTGCATATCTTGAAGTAGCGAGAATGCAAATTTAGGAGTAATGTTATGAAGGCTTTGTCAATTGCCGCAACCGGTATGAATGCGCAACAAACAAATTTGGAAGTTATCGCGAATAACATTGCTAATATTAATACGACAGGTTTTAAACGCGCCCGCGCTGAATTTTCTGATCTGCTATATCAAGTTGAACGCAGTCAAGGGGTGCCAAACAGTGCAAACCAAGCCATCGTTCCCGAAGGGGCACATATCGGCCTTGGTGTGCAAACATCAGCCGTAAGAAATTTGCATATTCAAGGTAGCTTGTCACAAACGTCGAACAATCTCGATATGGCTTTAATCGGGCGTGGTTGGTTTCAAATTGAAACACCGCAAGGTGAAACCCTTTATTCACGCGCTGGTACATTTAACACCAATGCTGAAGGTATAATGGTCAATATCGATGGTTATGAACTTGAAGGCGGTATCACATTCCCCGACAATACCTCAGAGGTTATCATCTCCCGATCAGGGCAGGTTTTTGCCCGGGTTGGAACCGACGTTGAATTAACTGAAGTTGGTCAGATCACACTTGCAAACTTTATCAATGAAGCTGGTTTGGAACCTTTGGGGGATAACTTATTTCGTGAAACAGAAGCATCTGGTGGACCAACATTAGGAACACCTGATGATGCAGGATTTGCACATATCCAGCAGGGGTATTTGGAAGCGTCCAACGTCGATCCAATTAAAGAAATCACCGATATGATTTCTGCGCAACGTGCGTATGAAATGAATTCAAAAGTAATCAAAGCAGCCGATGAAATGGCAAGCACTGTAACTCAGTCGCTGAGGTAATTTAGCCATAGGAGGCAAACATGAAGTTTGACTTGAATAGATGTTTAAGCGCGATTGCAGTCGCAGTTTTCGGTTTCGCAATATATATTACTTCGAACCTATCAGCCCATGCGCAACCGACAGCCGTTGTCCCAGAGCAGATCATCTACCCCGGACAACAAATTTCCTTTGATATGGTCAAAGAAGTTGATGTTGTAAACCCTAACTTAAGACCAGGTTATGCCAAAGTACTTGAGGAAGTTGAAGGGTTTGTAACAAAGAAAACGCTCCTTCCTGGGCGCACTATTCCTGTCAGCGCGTTACGTGAAGCTTATGTGATTGAGCGCGGGAAAAACATCTCCATGGTGTTTTCGAACAATACTATGGTGATCACAGCCCAAGGTGTTGCGCTACAGAACGGTGGCTTGGGCGAGGTTGTTCGTGCACGCAATCTAGATTCGGGCATCATCATCTCAGGCACTGTGATGCAGGATGGAACTTTGCGGGTGATAACGCAATGAAACGCATCACTCAGCTAGCTCTATCACTTTTCATCTGTTTCAGTATGACTTT
Source organism: uncultured Rhizobiaceae group bacterium (assembly GCA_905479965.1). Next base: position 10,989 of record CAJQOR010000295.1, read on the forward strand.
G
>CAJQOR010000296.1 GCA_905479965.1 uncultured Rhizobiaceae group bacterium
ATCGGTTGACCCTGCAACGATTGTTGAATTTGGGTGCGCAGTCCTGGCGCTTTTAAGATCCGCTACATCGGAAGGGACAATGATCAGATCATCGTCGTGTTCAATTTCAATCCTTTTGCCATCCTGCATGTCATTGAGCAGCTTGGTGATGGTTTCACGTTCAATGTTCAAAATGTCATGAACGGGGTCGGAATTATGCGATACTTCTAACGCTGCCTTGACGATCGGCTCATAGCCTGTGCAGCGGCAAAGGTTGCCTTGAAGTGCGCGCTCAATTTGTGTGTTGGTTGGATTGGAAATACTCATCCACAACGCATAAAGTGACATCACAAAGCCCGGCGTGCAAAATCCGCATTGACTGCCATGCTGATTGACCATCGCTTGTTGCACAGGGTGCAGAGCGCCGTTCTCGCCCTTTAGATGCTCGACCGTTACAATATGGCAAGCGTCCAATGAGCCCATGAAACGGATACATGAATTGACCGTTTCATAAACTATGCCATTTTGCGTTAGCCGACCAATCAAAACTGTGCAGGCACCGCAATCGCCTTCAGCACAGCCTTCTTTGGTGCCTTTTAAGCTTTTATTTAAGCGAATATAGTCAAGCAGGGTTAGGCTCGAAGAAAAATTAGCAAGTTTAATTACTTCATCATTTAACACAAACTCTATGTGGTTTCTGACGTTTGCCAAATTAGCTGCCTCGATATGTTGAAAAGCTGAAAGGGGATACTAGAAGCGGAACGTGATAATGCTCACTTGCATTATTGATTCCAAAGCGAATAGGGACTTCGTCTACAAAGCTGATGTCCTCATCCCGATTAAAATATTGCCCAGCATAGAAGACCAATTCATAAACGCCTTTATGAAAATGATCGCCTTCCATGAGCGGCGCATCCGCGCGACCATCGGCATTTGTTTTGATGGTTAAAAGTAGATCGCGTGAGGTTTTATCAATTTTATATAGATCAATTTGCATTCCCGCAGCCGGGGTGCCATTTGCGGTATCAAGAACATGTGTCGTTAAACGACCTTTGTCATTACTGGCTGCGTTCATGGGACTTTGTTTCTCCTGATCGGTATAATTTTATGCTATCTTTAAAGTTGTGGAATTCAAGTTTCTTTTGATAATGGCGAAATTGGAAGTTTAAGATTTTCCCGCAATCACCTCATTATACCATTGAACAACGGCCCTACGTTCACTTTCTTCCATGTAAGTGATATTTGCTGGCGGCATGGCATGGCTGCGACCAGATTGCAGGTAAATCGCTTTGGCATGTCTTGCAATCTGCGCATCTGTTTCGAGCAATACACCTTTAGGTGCAGCAATTATGCCTTCCCAAACCGGCTCACTTGCATGGCACATAGAGCATCGCCCAAGAACCGTGTCACGTACTTGCTCAAAATGCTGGGCACTTGCAAATTTTTGTTCATAATTTGTAAGTGCTGCATTTTCATCATCGCCGACAAGCACCTTCGGAACTGTGGATAACCACATGATGATAATGAACAAGATCACCGTGGCCAACCATGTCCAAATTGGATTGCCTTTGCGTGCATGTTTGGTGTTGAAATAATGGCGAATAGTAACGCCCATCAAAAAGACGAGTGAAGCTATGATCCAATTAAACTCTGTCGCAAAAGCCAATGGCGCATGGTTTGACAACATGAGGAAGATTACTGGCAGCGTTAGATAATTGTTATGGGTCGAACGCTGTTTTGCCTGCATGCCAAGCGCTGGGTCAGGGCTTTTGCCCGCCAGAAGATCGGCAACGACTTTCTTCTGATTTGGAATGATAATGAAGAACACATTGGCTGACATGATGGTGCCGGTAAACGCGCCCAAATGCAGAAATGCAGCGCGTCCAGTAAAGATTTGAGTATAACCCCATGCCATTGCAACGAGAACGAAATACAGCAATATCATCAATCGTGTATTGTTATTTCCAATGGGGGATTTGCATAAAAGATCATACCAATAGGGCAAATCGTCTGCATAGGTGTCTGAAACATATTCAAAGCCACCCTCTTCACAGATAAGATCAACAGTGTTGACCGAACAGCGTCCAGTATACCAACCCAAAGGCCGCTCACCTGTCACAGCTTCATGCATCTCAATCGCAGCATGAACATCTTTGCGCTCATCTTCTTTGTCATAATCTTTGTATTCAATCCACTTCAAACCATGCGACGCGATTTCCCAATCTGCAGATTGCATAGCTTCAACTTGCGCCGGAGAGCGTTTCAGCGCAGTTGCCACACCATAAACGGTGACCGGAATATCGCGCGAGGTGAACATGCGATGCAAACGCCAAAAACCAGCGCGCGCACCATATTCATAGATAGATTCCATATTCCAATGGCGTTGGTTTGGCCATGCAGCAGCCCCAACAATTTCAGACAAAAACGCTTCCGATGCTGTATCACCGTGCAGGATGTTATTTTCACCACCCTCCTCATAATTGACCACGAATTGCACGGCGATAACCGCATCATTAGGCCAGACGTTTTCAGGTGTGTTTACCCCACAACCTTGCATATCTCTTGGGTATCTGTTTTGCAAAATAAACTCCGGTTTTAGTAACTTACTTTATCGTTAAACACTGCGAACACTATCAGAATAATTTTGAAGAATTTTCGCATATAATTTTATCTCGAATTACTATCCGCCAATTGCTTCTTACATTCCTTTGACATGAAATCGATGAATAGGCGGATTTTTGGATCCTGCAATCTCTTGTGTGGATAAACACACGAAAACGGAAGATCTATTGGCGGGGTTTCTTTAACAACCTCAACCAATTGACCAGCTCTTAAATGCTGTTTCACTTCAAATATTGGTTTATTGACAATCCCTGAGCCCCCAAGCGCCCAATCAGTGAGCACATCGCCATCATCTG
>CAJQOR010000297.1 GCA_905479965.1 uncultured Rhizobiaceae group bacterium
ATTTAACGAACTTGTGCGTCAGGCTGTTCCTCCCGGTAATTCCGAAGATGCACCGAACAGCCCACCAAATCAGACCGAACGTAAACAGCACCAGCCATGGATAGATGGTAATGCCAGGAGACCACCTCGATGGACAGGTCCTGGCGACCCAAGATCACTTGGCAGAAGGCTCGCAATTCTCGACCCAAATATGGCGTTGGTTGTAGGGGCAGGTTTTAACTATTCAGAAAACGGGTTGCGTGCCATTTCGGACGCAGACGGTAATATTCTTGGCTATGTGTCAATTATCAAACCCGGGGTGAGCGATAATGCGTCCAATGAAGTTTTTATCAAAGATCAATTACGAGTTTTGGCGCTTACATTCATTATGGCGCTCATCATTTCTGCTATTGCAGCGTATTTGTTAGCGCGACAATTCACAAAGCCTGTCAATCACTTAGTCTCCGGAACTGATGCTTTAGCAAAGGGTAGGTATAATCTGCGCCTTGAGAAATCTAGTGAAGATGAATTTGGCAATCTCGTTGATCAATTCAATCAACTTGCAGCACAACTAAGCGCGCAGGAGAAGGCCGAACGACAATGGATGTCTGATACCAGTCATGAATTGCAAACGCCGATTGCCGTTTTGCGGGCGGAAATTGAAGCCATGCAAGATGGTGTGCGAACAGCCGATGAAAAAACGCTTAATACGCTGCACCAATCAATCACGCGCTTGTCAGCGCTCGTGAAAGATATCAGTCAGTTATCAAATGCTCGCGAAGGGCGGGTGGTCGTCAATTGGACGCGTGAAGATATCTCAGTTATGGCAGCTCAAGCAGCGCAGAAAGCGCAAGGTTTAATCGATGATGCCGGGCTCAAATTTGAGGCAAATTTACAAGAAGACTTGATGGTTGATTGTGATGCGATGCGTATCGGGCAATTGATCGATAATATTCTCACCAATGCGCGACGCTATACAAATGCACCGGGTACCATCAGGTTAAGTGTCACCTCCGATGATGAAGAACATGTGACGATCCGAGTGGATGACAGCAATAATTGCCCACCGGAATATGCGAGAGAAAAATTGTTTGATCGATTTTATCGTGAAGATCAATCACGCGCCCGTGCAAAAGGTGGTTCAGGCCTTGGGTTGTCGATTTGCAAACTCATTGTGAATGCGCATGCTGGTCAAATCATTGCAGAACCCTCACCATTGGGTGGGCTCGCTATGATTATTAAACTACCACTGGAACGAAAAAGATAAGATGGCTCAAGATCACATCATCATCGTAGAAGACGAAGAAGCACTGGCAGACGTTTTAAAAGATTATCTGTCGCAACTCGATATGCGGGTGACGGTTTTAAATGACGGGAATAAAGCGGTTGAAAACATCTTGTCAGAAGAGCCAGATTTGGTGATTTTGGATGTTATGTTGCCAGGAAAAGATGGATTATCGATCTGCCGAGAAGTCCGTGCAAAAAGCAATGTGCCTATTATACTAGAAACAGCGCGAATTGAAGAAATAGATCGTTTGTTAGGTTTGGAATTGGGGGCGGATGACTATATTTGTAAACCATGGTCACCGCGTGAAGTTGTGGCGCGTGTTAAAGCAATTTTACGCCGGACGAAACGCGATATAAACCCGTCGGAAACAAGCGAAGGCATTGATCCAAATGGTTTGCAAATGAATGAAGACAATTGGACCGTTTTCTTTGGTTCAGAGCAGCTTGATTTTACGCGCCGCGAATTTCGATTACTGTTCATATTATTTAAGCGCCCTGGACGGGTTTTTTCACGCTCACAATTGTTGGAATTGGCCTTTCCCGATGACGCTATGGTGTTTGATCGCACAGTGGATAGCCATATCAAAAATATTCGCCAAAAGCTTAAACCATATTCAACCGAAGGCGAGTTGATTAGATCCGTCTATGGTGTTGGATACGCATTTGATAGCTAGTTAAATCTAACAATAACGCCCATGCTCTTATTTGTGGTAGAGCATGGGCGGTTGCTTGGATGAATGGTCTTGCCCAAGCTATTTAACGATCAATTATGCAGCCCATCGAATTGCAGCTTGCGCAATGCGAGCACCATAATAATGTGCGGTTTTTTGATCTGCGTCAGGAGGCGTGATGTCCGGGCCTTGATCTGCAAGTGATTGTGCCATAGCACCAAGGCTTGCACCCATGCGATTGAGGCTGTTATCTGTACCTTCAGAAGAGTTATTGCCAGGTGGTAAGTCCAAGCCAACCCAAACCATGCCATGTTGAGCTGCAAATACGGATAATGCTTGCAGTGTGCCTGTTTTATCACCCACTTGGCTCGCTGAATTGGTAAAGCCGCCAGCAATTTTATCTTTCCAGCCTTGCTGCATCCATTTCGATGATGATGCATCCATGAACGCTTTAAATTCAGCTGAAATTGTCCCCATATAGGTCGGGGAGCCAAATATAACTGCATCAGCTTCATCGATCCGGTCTAAATCATTGGCGGCTTCTTTTGCATCGATTAATTCTGCCTCTACGCCGTCGATGGATTGGGCACCTGCAAGTACGGCTTGCGCCTGTACTTTCGTGTGGCCATATCCGCTGTGGTAAATGACGAAGACTTTCTTTGTGTTTTCCATAATGTATTCCTAAATTGTGTTGTGAGGTAATAAATACACCCTTGATAATTTATTAAAAGTAGGTATTTTAAAGTAACTAGGTAAGGAATAAACGTTATGAAGTTTTCTAAATCACCGATTTCATGCCCTATGGATGAACTTTTACGAGTAATTTCAGGACCTTGGACGACTTACATACTTTGGCGATTAACGAATAATAAAAATGTTAGATTTGGTGAATTAAAACGTATGGTACCCGGTATTTCATCACGTGTATTGACCGAACGCTTACGTAAATTAGAAGAGGCAGGGCTGGTTACGCGCACGTATAAACCCACAATTCCTCCGGAAGTTTCTTATTCTCTTACAGATAGAGGTTTAGAGCTGCGCGATATCTTAAATCAGCTCAGCGATCTTTCGATTAAATGGGGACTGGCCGGAGATTGTCGAGGCAAACCTTCCGACGAAGCGCTTCATCTTGAGAAAACGGTTGCTAATCAACCTTAGTCCAGAGCTTTAGCTCTGGTTTAACAGATCACCATGTCGAGCCTTAAAACGCTCAAATTCGGATGTTGATGGCGATTTACCGGTAAATACAGCAATATAATCTGGCATTCTGGCAACGCGTTCGGTCTGGTTTTCATGTATTTCCATAGAGATATAGCCGATCTGAGTATAGATCACGGTCATGCTTCTTGCCTGCGCTTGCGCATCGTCATAGCCAAACCTTTTGAACATATCAAAAAGCGCATCTCCACGTTTTGCATCTGCCAGATCAAGTCGTACTTGAAGCGCTTCATTATTGCGTGCCCAATTGCGAATTGCGAGATCCATGCGTGCATCAAATAAGTCTTCATCCAGCCAGCAATCAAATACATTAAACATGGCCTCAGTTATGCTCTCGGCAAAGCTTGTAGTTTGTTTGACCAGATTGCCCGTATTCTTTTGCTCCCAGCGCCTAATCATTGCCTCTAACAGAGCATCGCGATCAGTAAAGTGCCAATAAAAACTTGTCCGCGTGAGGTCTAGTTTTTTAGCGAGTGGCATGACTTTGACAGCTTCAATGCCATTCTCACGAAGCATTTCATAAGCTGCATTTAGCCACAGCTCTTCTGACCCACGTTGGCGCGATATATTTTCGATATTCATGATCCTACATTATATGACTTGACACTTATGTCAATATTTATGACACTCATGTCAATTAACTGTGAGACGTGTTGCTAACGTAAGTAAGCTGGGAGATCAACATGGATGACTTAACACAAACAAAAAAGCGGGTTCGTAAGCGTGGTGGTCGGGAAAAACGCTCAGCAGAAGCGGGGCAAAACCCGCATCTTGAAGTCCCATATATCATTCGGAATATTCCAACTTATGATCTGGTTGGAGAGGAGAGCCTTGTTAAGATCGAGGCGACCACAGAACGAATTTTATCCGAGATCGGCATCGAGTTTGGGGAGGACACTGAAGCCGTTGAATTGTTTCGTAGGGCAGGCGGCAAGGTCACACCGCTGACGGCAACCAGTTGGAATATCAAGTTCGAACCTGGCATGATCCGCGAGATATTAAAGACCGCACCAGCCAAGTTCACGCAGCATGCGCGTAATCCTGCAAAATCAGTTGTGATAGGCGGAGATGCGGTGGTTT
>CAJQOR010000298.1 GCA_905479965.1 uncultured Rhizobiaceae group bacterium
TATATATATATCGGATATTGGCCATACAAAGCCTCTCAAACACATCAGAAAGGCTTGGCCCCTTAATATCAAACCGACACCAACCATCTGTCTGCTCAGTTATAGAAGCATTGGTTTTTGCAATTGCTTTCAGTTTATGCGCTAGGTCTTCATTCGTATCATAAGGCGCCTCGACCATCCAGAGATCTGGCCCCATCCAAAACGCAGATATTTCACCATCGCTGGCATGTCCAACTTTAGGAGCTGACTGACCTGTAAATTTCTTCAACGCTGTCTTTGTCTGTTGTTCTTTACCTAAACGAGCTGAACAGGATGCAAGGGCAAACGCTGTTTCTTCAGTCAGTAGAACCGCGCCTATCTGCGTTTTCAGTGGCTCTAAATTCCCCAGAGGAGAAATTGAAATAAGACTATGCACGCAGACGTTCTCCTTCTGGATCTACAAAATGAGCGGAAACAACTTCTACATCATGATCAATACCCGTCAACGGACTAACCAAGCGTAAGATTTCACCCATACGTTGATCGCCGGATATAAGATAACCAATCCCTATGGCACTTTCTAAACTAGGTGAGTAACAGGCAGATGTGATGTAACCTTGGTCATTTTCGGCATGCACCACATCACCTTTATTCATCAGATGACAGCCAGCAGGAACGGGTTTGGATGAATCTACTGGTTTGAAACCAACGAGTTTTAATGCATCATCTTGATTTAGCCCTTCACGCTCAGATAAAATAGAACCTATTCCATCCTTCTTCTTCGACACCATTCGACCCATACCGAGATTATTTGCTGTCGTGGTGCCATTTAATTCATTACCTGCTGCATGGCCTTTCTCGATACGCATAACACTAAGTGCTTCAGTGCCATAAGGAACAACATCAAACTCACCTCCAGCTTCCATCATTTTGCGCATCAATGCATCCCCATAACGCGTCGGCACTGCAATTTCATAAGCGAGCTCACCAGAGAAGCTTATACGGAAAAGGCGTGCCTTGAGACCTCCGCAGACAGTGATTTCACCACAGGCCATAAAAGGAAACGCTTCATTTGAAATATCAAAGTCAGGATCGACTATCTTTTTCAAGAGCGCGCGTGAATTGGGACCCGCAACAGCATATTGTGCCCAAGCTTCGGTTGTCGAGATAAGTTGTACATCAAGATCAGGAAACAAGCATTGACGCACAAACTCCATATGGCGATAGACGTTAACTGCGTTCGCGGTGGTGGTTGTAACAACGAAATGGTCCTCTGCTAATCGTGCCGCCGTGCCGTCATCCATAGCAATACCATCTTCGCGTAGCATCAAGCCATAGCGGGTTTTACCGACAGCTAGTTTGCCGAAAGGATTGGCATAAACCTTATTTAAAAAGATCGCTGCATCCGCACCCTGAACATCTATTTTACCCAATGTGGTAACATCACATATGCCAACCGATTTGCGTGTTTGTAAAACTTCGCGGTCGACCGATTGTCGCCAATGCGTCTCCCCTTCTTGCGGAAACCATTGCGCCCGGAGCCACATGCCAACTTCGACAAAAATAGCACCTTGTTCCTCGGCCCATTTATGACTTGGGGTTTTTCGTATCGGGCGAAACTCCATACCAGTTGAACGACCTGCTAACACACCAATAGCTGTCGGCGTATAAGGGGGGCGGAAGATTGTATTGCCTGTCTGTGCAATTGTTTTGTCTGTGAGTTCTGCCATAATAGCAAGCCCCCCCATATTTGATGTCTTCCCTTGATCAGTTGCCATACCAAGCGTTGTGTAACGCTTGAGATGTTCAACAGAAACAAAGTTTTCCTGATGCGCAAGCTTAACATCTTTAACAGTTACATCATTTTGTTGATCTAACCAGCCGCGCTGGCAACCTTTAACATGCCAAAATGGTGTAATATTTATATCGTCATCTTCGGCTTGAGGAATTTTAAGAGCTTTTGCTTTAATGCCAAGTTCTCCCAGCGCAGCTTTGGCTTGATTAAATCCGCTGGCAAGACTTCGAGACGTTGATAGGTCGCCATTTGCACTGCCGGCAACACTCTGGCCACTGATGTTTTGTTCCGGTGGAATGAAAGCGGCAATTGCTTCACTCCATTGTGGCCGCCCTCTTTGATGACTGGTAAGATGCACATTAGGATTCCAACCGCCCGATAAACCCACTGCACCACATTCGATTTCAGTCACAGATCCATCATTATGTCGAACTGTGACCGATTTAACTCCTAATCGTCCTTTTGTATCAATAACCTGTCCGCCAGCAATGACATTATATGCATTTGAAGTGGGTGCATCGTTTCGAACATCAACCAGAGCAGCAATGTTAACTCCTTTGGCTTGAAGATCTTGTGCCGTTCTATGGGCATCATCGTTATTGGCAAAAATGACAACATTATGATCAGGGGTGACAGCCCACCGGTTCACATAACTTCGAAGAGCACTTGCAAGCATAATACCGGGGCGATCATTATTTTCAAAAGCAATCGGGCGTTCGATAGCTCCGGCACAAAGAATGGCTTTCTTTGAATAAATACGCCATAAGATTTGACGTGGTTTATCTTTGGCAGGGATAGCAAGGTGATCTGAAACACGTTCAACGGCGCCATAAATTCCATGATCAAAAGATCCAATCACCGTTGTTCGCGACATCACGCGAACATTGGGTAGTGAATTAAGCTCCTCAACCAATTGGCCGGCCCATATGTCGCCAGCAACATCCCCGAGCACTAAGTTTTCAGAGTTAAGACGCCCTCCCATGCAGAAATCTTCATCAATGAGAATGGTTTCCGCACCTGAACGGCCAGCAGTAAGTGCGGCCATGAGACCGGCAGGGCCTGCCCCGATAATCAAGATATCACAATGCAGAAAACCTTTATCATAACTGTCTGGGTCATGTTCACGTGAAAGGCTGCCAAGCCCCGCTGCTTTGCGAATGATTGGCTCGTATAGTTTTTCCCAGAAAGCCTTCGGCCACATAAAAGTTTTATAGTAAAAGCCCGCGGTCAGAAAATTAGAAAATCGGTCGTTAATTGCCATCATGTCGAAAGATAAAGATGGCCATCTATTTTGAGACTGCGCGATTAACCCATCAAAAAGTTCAGTTGTCGTTGCGCGTGTGTTTGGCTCCTGTCTTGCCCCCTCGCGCAGTTCTACAATCGCATTTGGCTCTTCTGACCCGGCTGTCAGTGGACCACGTGGCCTATGATACTTAAAAGACCTACCCATAAGACACACATCATTCGCCAAAAGTGCAGATGCAAGCGTATCACCCTGGAAACCTTGATAACTTTTGCCATCAAATTTAAACGAGATGGGTTTGTTGTGGTCGATCATGCCACCGCGAAGTCTATTCTTCTGGCTCATTTAGAACGCCCCCGTGCACGGGAAAAATCGCGCGCCATTTCAACATGAGTAATGACATGTGTTACAGTATTTCGTGTGACAACCAACCAAGAACGATCACCTTGTTCATGGAACCAAAGTTCCTTGTGCTCACCTGCTAGGTTGTTGCGTAAATAACCATAGTCAATGAATTGTGCCAGAGCATCATCTGCTTCCCAATCGGGTCGATCAATCATACTCGCATCGCCCAAATAGGTAAACTCTTGCGCATCACGCGGGCCAAGAAGTGGGTGGTTGATAATCATCTCATAGTACTCACTAATGTAGATTAGGCTGGTTGCCCATGCCTTTTTCATCAATCAACAAAGAGAACATTCTAGACCCTATCTCTGCAGCTTTAGAAATTAATTCTGTTTCCTCATCTCCACTTCCCGTCATTAAAATAGAATCTATCAAATCTGGATATGCTTTCAGGGAGCCTTCCGTAATTAAATTAAAACT
>CAJQOR010000299.1 GCA_905479965.1 uncultured Rhizobiaceae group bacterium
TTCAAAGTCGTCCTTGTCAAAACGCGCACCGGCGGTAACGGAAAATCCTTGACCGTTATCCACGGTAAATGCGCCAACGAAGTCACTACGATCAGTTTCTAAACCTGAATCAGCACCGGCGCCTGTAAGGTCCGTTTGGGCAAACGAGTTTTGCCCACTTAAGTGGAAGGATTGTCCGAACACAGCATGTGTTGTAAATCCATTTGAATATGAGCCAGTATATCTAAAACCAATATTGGCCCGTGTTCCACCCTCAACCCGGTCAAAGCCTGAGAATTTATCGCGTTCAAAAAGATTGGACGCATCAAAGACAAAGCTCTGCGCATCCTCATTTGGCAGTCCGCCAGAGAGTTTTTCATCGTTGCGTGCAAAAATTTGCGCCACGGGCTCGATGACATGGGTTGAAGAACCAGCAGTTATCAAGAGTGGATATTTTGCTTCTAGACCCGCTGTGACGGTTCCGCGAGACGCGCTTGTTCCTCTTGTGAGGCCAGCAGGAGTTGTATCAACATCAAAGTGATGGTAATCGCCGCGTGCTGCGAGAATTGGTGTTAAAACCAGACCAAAATCAGTGACAAACTGTTTTTTCCATTCAAGTTCGGCTGTCACGCGGCCATTATTGCCGTCAAGACCTGTAGTTCTTCCCGATACAGTTTGATCTAAATCACGTGATAAATGCTGGCTGTTAAATGTGAACTTTAGATCACCACCCGTTACGCCATCATTAAAGATGCGGTGATAGTCAACAACAGGATAGACAATGGCTTGCTGATCTTCTGTCGTACTGCCAATAATGTCATCCTGAACATCGAACTTAAACACATGCGCATCGAAATAACTAGTTGTGCCTAGGCCTGTAATATATGCTTCTGACGTCTGTCGCAGAGCACTATATCCCTCAATGGAATATGTACGGGCAAAGTTCGCATCGGTTTGATACATACCGTTCCAACCCAGCTTCCACTTGTCGTCAAGTTGAAACTCTGCTTTTGACGCTATAAATCCGCGTTCAGTTTCAAGCCCGTCGGTCGTCGTACGACCTTCAAATTCGTCAAAATGGACAGGATCATGCTGATGAGCGCCTGCTAACAGAAGTGTATGATTGCCCTTGTTAAACTTTTGCCTAAATTCAACTTCCGTCAAAAATCCAGCTTTACTAAATCCGCCTGCAGTAACTGTTGCATCCATATTTGGAGACAAAGCAAAATAGTAGGGAACTTTAGCAAAATAGCCCAGCTTCGATGAGTAACCAGCTGATGGAATTAAGAACCCGCTACGACGTCTGTTTTCATGATTAGGAATTGTAAATGATGGCAAGCGCAAAATTGGTACGCCGCCAATTTCAAACACCGGGCTCTCAAATCTAATTGTGCGTTCTTGGTCATCTTGGATGACACGTGCGGCTTTGATCTGCCAGAAAGGTGGTTTTGTTGGATCTTTTTCACATTTTGGGCAGGCGGTATAAACACCATTGTTTAGAACAGTGATGTTATTGCCGCTGCGCTGCGCACTGGAGGCTGCTATTCTTGTTTGGTCAGGCGTTTCAATACGAAGCGCCTCAACAAAACCATCGGAGAAGTTATCAGTGATGTCTAATTCATCGGCAAAAATTCGGTTGCCATTTGGTTCAACTAACTCAACATTGCCAAACGCACGAACGCGACCAGTAACTTGGTTATACTCAACTTGGCGGGCAACGAGCTGATAAGGGCCATAATCAATCTGCACGCCACCTTTTGCGACGACCAAGTCAAGATCTTGATTATAAGTAAGCTCATCCGCTGCCAACAAAAGCTTGGTGTTCTCTGGCACTTGAGGTGCCTGCAAATTGCCGGAATTCAAACTCTGCGCCAAGGCAGGTGACAATGGTGCTAGTTGGAGCGGAGATATCGCTGCGCAAGCAGCAATAATTAACATTTTTCTCGTCTTCAGACCGCTAGTCATTTTCCACATATGTTTGTGGTACTCAATACTCAACTAACCATCCTCCTTATGTAATAGCACTGTTGTTCCAATAGTTGAGGCGACAATAACTGGCACCCAAGCGGCGACAATTGGAGGGACGGAACCAGCCTCACCAAATGCGGTTATAAGTTCTGATACGACATAAAGCAGAAACCCGCAAAGGATTCCACCAAGAATCGAATAAAGTGATTGCCCAAAGCGAACAAAAGTGAGGGAAACCATAGCTGCGATCAAAGTCATCGCAACCAGTAGCGCAGGCAGAGCAATCAATTGGTGTAATTTCATTGCATAAGCATTTGCCTTCAACCCAAACGAGTTTGCGGCATCGATCTTGTTTGGTAACTCAAAAAATGAAACCGATTCTGCAGAGGCAAAGGTTTCCTCGATAAATTCTGCCTGTAGATTGGTTTTAATCAGCATTTCCGGTTGGGTAATAATTGGCTGGCCACTGGTGGTAATACGCGCATTATCTAAAATCCAAAATCCATCAGATAAAGTCGCAGTATTCGCATCAACTCGGTCTTTAACTGTGTTGTCATCGTTAAATCTTAGGATTGTAACCTCATTGAGCACTTGACCATTTTGTGTCGAACTGCGGCCACCAATAATAGCACTACCTTCATCTGTAACCTGACGCAGCCACGGCGCGTTATTGTTGGTTGAGCTTAATCCACCACCAAACCCAACCTCAGCGGCGACTTGCGTGCCCAGTTTTGCCGTGTATGCCCCAAGTGGGTTGAGCGTTGTAACACTCATAACACCAATAATGAGATTGCAGATCAGAAGCGGTGTTAAAAACTGCCATGCTGATAATCCGCTAGCGCGGGCAATCACTAATTCATATTTGCGGTTTAGTCCCATGAGCGTGGACATTGAAGCAATCAATATGACAAATGGAATGGTAACTTGAATAAGTGCCGGTATTTTCAAAACCGTTAAAAATGCCATGACGCTTGCTGAATAGCCTGGGACAGTAGAAAAGCGGCGTGCGTTTTCACTAAAATCCACCATAAAGATGAGTGCGACGAGAACAATAAAATTAATCCCAAACGCGGTGAGGTATTTTCGTCCAATATAACGTTGTAAGGTGCCAAATTTACTAGAGTAGAGGCTCATGCTAATCCTACTCCGTTGTCTTTGCGCTTTTGTCGGTTGAATATTTTTTGAACAAAAGAGATGAAAGCTTCACCAGATCGTACCCAGAATTTTGGTAGTTTTATTTGGCGACCGGTAATGATGATGAAGGAGAAATAGACTATAGTTGCGATTGGGACTAAATACGCAAAAATTGCAGCTCCGGGACGGGTTTCAGTTTGTTCAAGCGCATAACCACCGGCAAGACGCACAAGAATGCAAATCCAAACGGCGGTCGAAACAAGATGTATCTTATCTGATCTATGGGATTGCGCGCGTCCTAAAAAAGCGACCATTATCAAGCCGAAAGCGATGGGGTAAAGCCATCCAGAAAGGCGATTATGGATTTGAAATGCGTAAAACCGTTCCCAGTCTCGGTTTGCGTTTTCAGTCTTCTCCGGATTGAGTAATTCATCGAGATAAAGCTCAGCAGGTCGAAGCGATACCGCTGTTGAAGATGGGACAAAGCTCTGTAAATCAAGTGCATAGGATGAGAAATTGATGATCGATGTTTGATTATCTGCGCCCGATCCTCGGTGAACTTGTCCGTCACGCATCACAAGCAGACTTAATTCGCCAGAATCCAAGATCGCGCCAGAGCGGGCATAATAGAGTAGCTCCGCCGCGGGATCACGGCGATCTGATAAAAATATCCCATTCATCTCACCACCAGCCAGCTTTTCGCTTACCTGAATATAGAGATCGTCCTCAATTTTTTGGAACCCTCCGGAACTAATGGCGATTGATATAATGTCCGTATTGGCGTTGGAAATTGTTGAATACAACATTCTCGCCGCAGGAGGTGCGACAATGTTCGCAACAAGAATGGTAAGAACACCAATAAGAACAGATAAAAACACAACAGGCTTGACGATGAATTTGTTTGAAGCGCCGGACGCTTCGATAACCACCAGTTCGCTATCGTCATTCATCGTTGTCAAAACGCGCCCGATACCTATCAGAAGTGCGAAAGGAGCGACAACAAGCAGCATTTTGGGCACTAAAGAGGCAGCCAAAGTTAGGAAAGTTGCAAGTGCGCTGCCCGAAGTTGTAAGTACATCGACGCGGATAAGAACCTGAGTTGTGAGTGCCAAAATGGTAATTAGCGCTGCTGCCCAGAAGGTAATCGTGGCAATTCGGCCGAATATGTAGCGTTCAATTTGCTTCATTTTTCCTGCGAAATTGCCTTTATAATTACCATTTTTTTCAGGTAAGCTATTGTAAATACGTACTTTTACAGAAAACGCTGTAATACATAATGACATAAAATAAGCCGACATTATTATTATAGCATATGTTCAGGAAATGGGTAATATTTAACGAAGGAATATGGTTAATTTTCTGTCAAAAATGTGGCGTGATTATCACGCCGTCAATTGCTTTCGCAACCTCTCAAAAAGCGCTATAGATGGCGCTGCAAAATAAGATCCGAATCGCGAAATGATTCCACACATGAAGAGAGTATGCCCCCATGAAAATTGATCTAAGTTTCTCAAAACCGTCTAAAGCCGCTTGTGACCTTGCGATTTTTCTTGTCGGAGAGGATGGCGCATATCCAGCCCATGCTGAGCTGATTGGTGATGATGAGCTAGTCGCCAAAGCCGCTGAACTCGCCGGTTTTGAAGCAAAAGATGGTGGTTCTTTCTCATTTGTTGCACCAAAATCTTCGCCGTTTGGAAAAGTGGTTGTCGTGGGAGCAGGAGAAGCAGGTGAGAATGTTGAAAATACCTGGCTTAATCTGGGTGGTAAAACGCTATCCAAAATCGGCTCATCTGAAAAAGTTCATGTTTTCACTGATGTAGAAAAAGAAGGCCAAGATACAGAACTCTTGTCTGAATTTGCGTTGGGAATGACGCTTCGCGCCTATGATTTTGATGAATATAAAACTGTGACTAAGAAGAAGGGTGCGGAAAAAACTCATAAAATCAAAATGATGGCAAGCAACTATCTTGCGATTAAAAGGGCGTTTAACACGCGCCAAGCGATTGCCGATGGTGTGGTGCTTGCGCGCCGCCTCGTCAATGAACCAGCCAATTCTTTGGGTCCGGTTGAGTTTGCCGCGGAAGCAAAAGCGCTTGAAGAGCTTGGTATTAAAACAGAAATACTAACCGAGAAACAGATGGCAAAGCTTGGGATGCATGCGCTTTTGGGTGTGGCACTTGGGTCTGAACGTCCACCGCGTCTTGCGATTATGACGTGGAATGGTGGCAAAAAATCAGAAGATCCAATTGCCTTTGTTGGTAAGGGTGTTGTGTTTGATACTGGCGGTATTTCTCTCAAGCCTGGCGGCGGTATGGAAGATATGAAAGGTGATATGGGCGGTGCAGCCGCTGTTATTGGTTTGATGAAAGCATTGGCGGGTCGTAAAGCCAAAGCAAATGTTGTTGGTATTTTGGGTCTTGTTGAAAATATGCCAGATGGCAAAGCGCAACGTCCGGGGGACATTGTGACTTCAATGTCTGGTCAAACAATTGAGATTATCAATACCGATGCAGAAGGGCGCTTAGTCCTTTGTGATGCGCTTTATTACTGCAATGAGCGTTTTAAACCAAAATTCATGATCAATCTCGCAACGCTCACAGGCGCTGTGCTGGTTGCACTGGGTCAAGAGCATGTTGGCCTGTTTTCGAACGACGATGAATTATCTGAACAACTTACACAAGCTGGTTTGAAAACTCGCGAACGCGTGTGGCGCCTTCCCATT
>CAJQOR010000300.1 GCA_905479965.1 uncultured Rhizobiaceae group bacterium
CTGTTGATAATTCACTTCAGAAAGTTGAGCAGCACGCAGCTTCCATGACAGAACAGACACTGGATGCTATCAATTCTATCGACAATGCAGTTGAACAAAAAACCGAACACGTTGAAAAACGCTTTGGCATATTGAACTCAACCCTATCTGACGGACTTGATCGTGTTTCAAGCACATTGGGTCAGCAAGCTATTTCACTGGCAAGCACACTAAAATCAAGTGTATCTTCTGCAGCGACAGATTTGACCGAAGAAGCAGCGCGTGCACAAGCTGCTTTGCGTGCAGTAACTGGTGAGTTCGGTGATACAATCAACAAGACAAGCGATGAGCTAAACCAGTCTATTGATGAAAAACTGGGTGCACATACACAGCGCATGACACAAAGCGTCTCATCATTCACATCAGATTTGGACGGTACATTGAATGCGCGCGCGAGCGAATTAAAAGAGAACTTTGGTGCCCTTACCTCAGAACTCGATGGAAGACTTGCAAACCGCACCCAAGAGCTGTCGCAGAATGTAAATGCAGCCGCATCTCACCTTGATGAAGCGCTTAGCATTCGTTCAAATGAATTGAGTGAAAACCTCGGCAACTTCTCACAAGATGTTGGCAACAAACTGGGTGCACATACTCAGGTGATGAATGAGAATGTCAGCGCATTGACATCGCAAGCGTCTAAGATGCAGGAGATCTCAACAGTTACGAACCAACTGAACGCAAAACTGTCTGAAAATACAAACAACCTTGCCAACTTCATGGGTGAAAAACTTAGCCCACTCGTTGATGAGATCACAGAGACAACAACGAATGCAACACAAGCACTTCGTGAAACAGCTCAAGCAGGAACGGAACAGCTTAAAGCTGAAAACCAGGCTCTTATCGATGCAATCGCAACGCGTTCTAGTGAAACGTTAACCGCTGTTCGTGATGCAAGTGCGAGCTTGTCTCAAAATACTGCAATCATCGTTGATAAAATGAATGAAAGCAGCACAACAATTAATGATACAATCCATCAGGCATCTGCAAATGTTTCGCTCATCAACACACGCTTGAATGAAACTGCAGGTAACTTAAGCCAATCAACTGAACAAGCGTCAAGCCTTGTGGCAAACTCTGCGGACATCTTGTCCAAGAACATCAGCCAACTGGGCGGTATTTCCAATACCACGCTTTCTCAGATTGCCGATATCAGCCAGCACTTTGAACAACATTCAAATGTTCTATCCTCAGCAACCGATTTGCTTGGTGAAGCTCAAAACAGACTTTCATCCACGATGGATGAGCGCAAAGATGCGCTTGATCGCCTCTCTTCAAGTCTTGTGGCGCGATCTGAAGATGTTGAACGTAACATGCGCTCACTCATCGATATCGTTGATGGCGCATTTACCCAAGCCGCAACGCTGTCTCAAAATGCAGCCGGTACAATTGATCGCGAACTTAAATCTTCGGTCAGTGACGTCGACAACCTAATCAAAGACACTGAAAAACGCTCGGTGAACGCAGCTCAAGTTCTGCGCAACACACTTCGTGAAGCAGTGGATGAAGCTGTTAGTCGCTTCTCAGGCGCAACCGAAGAAATTCGCGTGACAGCAGGCAGCATTCGCCAAGAATTAAGCGATACGCGTAATGAGCTGAAAAAAGGTGCGTTTGATTTGCCTGAAGAAACACGCGAAAGCGCTGCAGCTATGCGCCGTGCTGTTGCACAGCAAATTGAAGCACTTCAAGAGCTTTCCTCTCTGGTGTCAAAATCTACACAGACAATTGATGCAAATGTGTCTCCCTCTGCACTTTCTGCACCGACAGTCGCACCCGCTCGCCCACCCGCTCGTGAGCGTGTGGCAGCAGCAGCTGATATCGGCACACAGGAATTACGCCCAACACGTGATTCAGTGCCTGAAAGTAATGATGAAGCCCGTTGGGTTAGCAGCCTAATTAAAGGTGCCGACACCCAAGAAGTGCCAGTACAACAGGCACAGCCAACACGTCAGCCTCGTAAACCCCAGCATGTGGTGGAATCGCTGAACTCATTGTCAGTTGATATCGCCCGTGCGATTGATCATGATGCATCTGTTGAATTGTGGCAGAGATACCAGCGCGGTGAGCGTGATATCTTCACACGCCGTCTATATACAATCAAAGGCCAAAAGACATTTGATGATATTCAATCCAAATATTCTCGTGAGCCAGAGTTCCGCAAAGCTGTTGATCGCTACATGACAGATTTTGAGAAACTTCTTACTGACGTATCTCGCAATGATCCAAGCAATGTGATCGGCCAAAGCTATCTGACATCAGATACCGGTAAGGTCTACACAATGCTTGCGCATGCAAGCGGTCGTCTGAAATAGATCTACCTTGAAGATTAACAAAGAAAAAGCCGCTTGATTTTGTAAATCAGGCGGCTTTTTTGATAAGTTGATAAAGCGATATTATCTTACGAATTTTGCAGCCCAAGAGACGATGTCGCGCGTGACAATCGTTGAGGCCAAATCAAGCGCAGAAATATAATCATCATTGTCAGTGCCAGACGCTGTTACTTCTGAAGTAAATATTTGCTGAGCACGAACTACGCCATTGCGATCATTTAGAACTTTCACCGATATAGACACCACAGCCGAGCGCGGCGATGTAACATTAATCTCAAATGCACGAATAGACGTGACGATCTGATAATCAATCGCGAGCCCCTCACCTGGGAGCCCAACACCACCAACGAGACCAGATGTCTCAAAGGCTTGCGCAAGTTTAGACTGGAAAACACGCGGCAAACGGTCGTTCCATTGAGCGTCAGCAAGATATTGCACTGCAGATGGTGATGTGCGCACGACAACCTGATCACTATCAAGTGTTTTCAACGCAACAGGTTCTGCGATCAATATTTGACGTCGAGAGCTTCGCGGCTTTTGCGCAGTCTCGATCTCTTGTTGGGAAAGTGTGAATGTATCCGGGATGGAAGCATTGCCGCCACCTAACACGCATCCGCTCAGTGCCAAGCATGTAGATAAAGCTAAGAGACTACGCAGCACAAGAATTCTCCAACAGTTTCACATCCAACATTAAAATCGACCCATTCATAAACCAAAGTGAGATATTTATAAAGCCTTAACGTCTTGTGCGGCCGTCAAACTGTTTCACGGTTTCGCCACCAAAAATAAGTCTCTGAGGATTTTTCTCAATTTCAGTGATGCTTCTTTCAATCCTTGAAATCGAACGTCGTGTTTCAACAACCAAAGCCTCAACATCTTGAAGTCCTGAACCTGTAAATCTCTCTAGATTGCTGGCTATCGGTCCAATTCTACGATTAAGATTATTTGCTATATCTTTAAATGCTTTTAGCGTGTCTTGCGCTTCGCTCATCAGGCTTGATGAATCCCCATCGCCCAAAAACCCATCAAGTTTTGCTAAACGAGATTCAGCTAGTGCAATATATTCATGCCTGCCTTTTTCATCATTTTCGACCTTGATAATATTAAGCACGCCCATTACAGAACTGAGTGGAGCGCGTAAATCGTGAGAAACTTTGTATACCAGCTGGTCTAATTCAAAGTTACGACCAGATAATTTTTTTAAAGCAACCTCTAACTCTTCCTTATTTTTGACAAG
>CAJQOR010000301.1 GCA_905479965.1 uncultured Rhizobiaceae group bacterium
CTTATACCTATTTGGTACCCAGTTGGGTGATTTTTTGGGAGTTTGCCAGAGGCAATGGCCTACCAGATATAAAAATTCTGATCGGTATCGCCATCACCACGATTTCACTTATCATGCTTTTGAAAAATGAGGACTAGTTGAGTTGATTAGTTTTTGCGGCGCTTACGATTTTCAAACGGATTATCACCAGAACGATAGGTAATACGTATTGGAACCGCAGGCATATCAAAATCTTCACGCATCTTATTAATCAGATAACGCGTATATGATGTGGGCAACGCATCTGGGCGCGTGCACGATACCATAAACCCGGGCGGGCGTGATTTTATTTGCGTCATATATTTCAGCTTCAAACGACGACCAGAAACCGCAGGCGGTGGATGCTGCGCTGTAGTCATATTGAGCCAGCGGTTTAAACGCGCCGTTGGAATACGTTTATTCCAAGTCATATGCGTTTCAACGACGCCCTGCATCAGCTTATCCAGCCCATTGCCCAAACGCCCTGAAATTGGGATCGCTAGAAGTCCGCGAACCTGCGGCAACAAACGTGTCGTTTCTTCATGAAGATATTTAAGAGTTGCTTGACGGTCTTCAACCAAATCCCACTTATTGAGCGCAATCACCAAAGCACGACCTTCGCGAACAACCATATCAGAGATATGCAAATCCTGTTTTTCAAACGGAATTGTTGCATCCAGCACAATCACGACGACTTCCGCAAAACGGATCGCACGTAAAGCATCTGCGACGGATAGTTTTTCAAGCTTTTCCTGCACTTTAGCGCGTTTGCGCATGCCCGCTGTATCAAACATTTTGATCTTGCGGTCGTTCCACTCCCATTCTACGGATATGGAGTCGCGGGTAATGCCCGCTTCGGGACCTGTAAGCAAACGGTCTTCACCAAGATATTCGTTGATCAGGGTCGATTTTCCCGCATTTGGACGACCAACGACTGCAATGCGCAATGGTTTTGATACATCAATATCAGGCTCTATTTCACCTTCATAATCCTCATCAAAATCATCATCATAGACATCAATATCGGTTATCGCTTCATCAAACGCATCGTCCTCTTCCGGGAATGCGACAAACTCACCAACGGTTTCAACAATCGCATCTCTAAGATCCAGCATACCTTCGCCATGTTCCGCTGAAATTGGGCATGGTTCTCCAAAACCTAGACGATAGGCGTCCATCAAATCGGCGTTTTTGGCTTCCGCTTTATTGGCAACGAGCACAACAGGTTTACCGCGTTTGCGCAACAAACGCGCCAGCGTTTCATCCGCAGGCGTAATGCCTTCTTTGGCATCGACAACAAAGAGCGCAACGTCAGCTTCATCAATTGCGAGTTCAGTTTGCTCACGCATCCGGCCTTCAAGCGTATCGGGCGCTTTTTCTTCAAGACCAGCAGTATCAATCATGCGAAAAGACAAATCGATGAGCTTTGCTTCACCAGGTCTACGGTCGCGCGTTACACCGGGCGTGTCATCGACAAGCGCAAGTTTTCGACCAGCCAAGCGGTTAAACAAGGTTGATTTGCCAACATTTGGCCGTCCAACAATGGCGATTGAGAAACTCATGAATGTCCAGTTCTATGCACACGGGCATAATTGCAATGCCCGTTATGCCAAAATGTTTATGACGTTGAAGAACGCCCTGCAATTAAATCGAGAATAACCTGTGCACGCGCAGAAATCTGCTGCGGTGTTGATGTATCTTCAATCGATAATGTAAACCAATCTTTTGCGCGCGAGAGGTCATTGGCTTTAAATGCTGAAAGACCTAAAATTTCACGTGCTGAATGGCGCATGGTGTTTGTTGTATTTGTCAAAATTTCAATTTGAGCTGCAACTTCATCATAGCTGCTCACATCGACCATCAAATAACCAGCACGAATTCTAGCCACATCTTTGAGCGCGTCGGCAACAGAGCTGTCATTTGCGACCGCTTGAAATTCTGCTATTGCGCCTTCAGTATCACCTTGTTCAGCCAAGACTGTAGCTGCTCGCATTTTTGCCAAAACGGGATAAGAACCGTAGCCGTCTGCTTTGAGCTGATCAAATGATGCTAATGCCTCATCGTTTCGCCCTTCACGCGCATGGGTTAGAGCTTCAAGGAATATATCTCCTGAAGCAGCGGCTTGCCCATCAACCCAATTTTTATAGCCAACGTTTCCAGCAACGCCAACAACAATGGCTACTGCGCCACCAATAATCAATTTCCCATATTTCTTCCAAAATGCGTTGGCAGCGTCCGAACGCAGCTCTTCATTCACTTCGCGGATAAAATTGTCGTCTTCAGAGCTCATTTAACTATCCAATAAAAAACTGGGCCGATTATGATTTGGGCCGTATTCATATTTTTAAAATGTTCAAGACCGCCTTCTAAACCATTTTGCCAAAGTTAAAAGAAGTTTTTGCGCGTGGATGCTTCTTAGGGGTCTAATTTATGTAATTCGTATCATAATCATAGTTTTCGAGGGGTTTAACTGCAAATCTTTGTAAGGTTGTATTGGTCGACATCAAAAAAGCGAAACTGAGACTGCAATCGGTTCAGAATGATCTCGAGGCGATATCTGAATTATCATCGGGTTCGCGCGCACCTGTTAAGCTAGATCAGCAATCAGTTGGCCGATTATCGCGAATGGATGAAATGCAGCAACAAGCCATGGCACAAGCGCAAGAGCGAAACCGTGAACGCGATCTGGTTCGTTTTGAAATTGACCCTATGGCGGAACGTTGTGTCAGATGCGCGGAATAACCAAGATGCTTGTTGGTGACCCATGAGATAAAGTTCAAGGTTATCACTTTATGGTTGAAAATATATTCTTAAGCTAATAACCTAAAGTTGCTTTAAAATAGGAGCAACCTACTTGGGAAAACCAAAGACTGTTACACTTTCGGTTCACAGGGCCATTGTTAGCGATGACTTCCAATGGACAATTGGAAGTTTGCTTCAAGGAATAAAATCCAACATAAAAACTATTGATAGTTCTGTTGATCGGGATCTTTTTAGTAAAGTCGAAATTGGCTTCCCATCATTTCCTGAGACCAACGATGCTCTTGCTGTAAAATTTGCATTATACGAAGAAGGTTCAGAGAAGAGTACGATACTGAAAAAAATGACGGCTGAAACATATTCTACTGGAACCCAAGCTGCAGAAGAAGAACATGAATTTTTAGATCGAGAAGTAGCGATTTTGGTCGACGGCAACATAATGCTGGCCTGCGGCTTAGGAAATCGATGTTCACTGTTAATTGAGTCAATATCTAAGCTCGCTGATCGGTGCGGCATTAAATTACATCCCACTTCGTTCGTATTTGTAGATGCGGCCAACAAACTAACATTGGAACGAATTCAATCAGCTGGAGTAAAATGTGTAAAATTTGATGCCACATACTATTTAGGAAATTTAGACAATTCACCAAGTGGAATTTTCGATACAGTATTTGGACCAGCCTCTGGAGAATATGCTTATCAAAAACAAGAAATGACTGCTGAAGTGATTGTTAGTAAAACTAAGCTCAAAACAGAGCTAAGGCCAAAGAACGAATGGCTTGGACGAACGGCAATCGACGCATTCCAAGATGAGGATATCAGTAGTTACACAATAGTGCTGGATGACGATACAGAATGGAGAGAAGGACATCTAAAACTCAAAAAATCAATAAAAATCCCCAGTGACGGCTCGACTTTCAATGAGATAGCCGCATTTCAGGCGATGATGGATTATCATAGGGAACTCAAGAAATCGGGTCTATTGGCTTGAGTAGGCCTACATTAATTCGTTTTTTGTTATGCTGCATAATAGTATTGCTCGGACTAAGTGCTGGCACTTATGCTTATTCTTTTCCTCAAAGTATTAAAGATGCTTCGCGTCCTGCAATCACTGCTCTTAGCATTATTTTTGGCCTATCAACTGCAATCTCTTCAGTTGTAGGAGCAACCTTAAGTGATAAGCATACTTCCTCTAATGATCCAGCACTTGCTGCCTCGCAGCGAATTAAAGCTCGAACAGATGATAACAGAACGTTGAGTAGACTTACTATACTTTATCAAATTACCCTTTTGACAATTATCACCGGAATTATTTATCTGGTGGCGTCAGACGATTCAAACTGCTCTCAATCAACTAGAATTTTGGCTTTTTTATTCGCTGCAGGTATGACAGTCAGTCTATTTTCTGCTCTATTTCTTCCAGGATTGCTAACCTCAACAATCAAGCGCAATAAATACCTTCAAAGACTTAAAAGTTCCGAGAAATAATTTTCAATCACCGATTAATTCTCAATAATTTTTATCAAGCATCTTCAGATGTAGCATGCAACGCATCACTCCAATGTCTGGGCGATTGACCATACATGCGTTTGAACTCTCTGCTGAACTGGGATGCACTTATATACCCCACATCCATCGCAGCCTCATTGACCGTCATGCCGCCAGCAATTTTCATGGCTGCATTATTTAAACGCATAGATTTCACAAATTGGATTGGCGACATCATTGTGGCCTGCTTGAACTTGCGGTGAAAAACAGTTCGGCTCATTCCTGCATGAGCTGCCAAATCGTCGATCGATATTGGCTCTTTTAAGTTTTCAGATATATGGCTGATTGAACGGGCAATGGCATTGCCAACCCCAAAGGCCTGTCTTGCAAAATATCCCGCTTCGCCTTTTAAGATTGCGTAGTAAAGTTCGCGCAAACGCGCCTCACCAAGCACAGCAATATCCGTTTCATTTCCGCTGAGCTGCAATAGTCGCAATAAAGCGTTTGAAAACTCTTCATCCCAACAGGACAATTTGATCCCTTGCGAAAGCTCACCGGCATAGGATGTCACAAAATTGCCTTCTGCGTTTTCCATTTCTATGACCAGCTCGGTCATCACCCGTAGATCGAGCGAGATATACACGCCAAGCAAAGGATCATCTTTAGATGTTTTCGGCGTCCCTGCCATAACTGGCATAGACATCGGGCAACACATATATTGGGTGTTATCATAGATGAACTGCTGACCATCAAAAACCGCTTCCTTTGTTCCGCAAACGATGGCAACAACGCAAGGCTCATAGACCACCGGCGCACAAGGAACAGGATCAGTTGTGCAAAACAGCTTCACCCCGTTCACACCTGTCTCAACCAGCCCATCTTCTTGAGCTCTTGTTTCGATAAATTGTCTTAACTGCTGCTTACTCATAGGCATTAACTTATTGCTCTTCAACAAAGTCATCAACCGCAGTGGAACAATGTGGCACAATTAGGCAAGTTTTCGCGAGCATCGCACCTGTTTTAGATCGAAAGTGGGCGTTATCTACTCGTTCAAGACATCAAACTCATTTTACATGAAATTTCTGCGATCGCAGAAAGGAGCAATTTCAATGAAACATAAACCGTTCGGGCCCAAAGGCTGGACACCTGAGCATTTAGGTCCGCTGGCTAGCAAAACATTTGTGATCACCGGCGCGAATGCAGGCGCTGGCTTTCAAGCAGCACGTATTCTGTTGGCGAAAAACGCAAAAGTGATCATGCTCAACCGTAGCGCAGAGAAATCCGCTGATGCGGTAAAGACCCTCAAGGACGAATTCGGCGCGGGCGCTGATGTCAGTTTTATCCGCATGGATCTTGCCGAGCTTGCAAGTGTTCGAGAAGCAGCCGCAGAACTCTTGAAAAGAGCACCAAAGATTGATGCATTAATTTGCAATGCTGCAATTGCGCAAGTCCCAACTCAAAAGTTCACCAAAGACGGATTTGAAAGCCAGCTTGGCACCAACCATTATGGTCATTTTGTTTTATGCGGCATGCTCTTTGATCGACTGGAGCAATCTAAAGGTCGCATCGTTGTTGTGGCTAGTCTTGGTTACAAATTGGGAATTCGTTCCATCCAATTTGATGACATCAATTGGGATAAAAATTATAGCGCTAATCCTGTCTATAGTCAGAGTAAATTGGCACAAATGATGTTTGCTTATGAGTTGCAGGATAAGGTCAAAGCAGCGAACAAAAATGTATCCATTTATGTCTGTCATCCTGGTGCGTCTGCGACATCTCTCATCAGCACGAGCGGTGGACTTTTAACGCGTGCTGTTTGGTGGGTCATGTCCAAAACACCAATGGTTCAATCAGCCGAGCGCGGTGCGTATCCAGAAGTAATGTGTGCCACTGCAGATGGCTTGG
>CAJQOR010000302.1 GCA_905479965.1 uncultured Rhizobiaceae group bacterium
CAACCAGCAATTTACACCGTGTTCTGCAATAAGCTTACGTAACAGATTACCGTAAACGGCAGGGTGACGGGGCATAAATGGTGCACCAAAACATGTCGAGAATGTTGCTTCCGGCTCAGTAACACCTTTTTCTGTGCCAGCAACTTTGGCTGTGTAACCAGATAGGAAATGGTACATAGCCTGATCAGGCGTTAGCTTCGCAATGGGTGGCAAAATACCAAATGCATCGGCTGTTAACATGATGATATTAAGCGGGTGCCCTGATTTACCTGTCTCACTTGCATTTGGAATGAAGTGCAACGGATATGCGCAGCGCGTGTTTTCAGTCAATGAACCGTCATCGAAATCAGGCTCACGATTATCGTTTAATACAACATTTTCAAGCACCGTGCCAAAACGTGTTGTCGTGCCGTAGATCTCAGGCTCAGCCTCTTTTGAAAGACGAATGGTTTTTGCATAACACCCACCTTCGAAGTTGAAGATGCCATCTTCGCCCCAGCCATGTTCGTCATCACCGATAAGCGTGCGGTTTGGGTCAGCCGACAAGGTTGTTTTGCCGGTGCCAGAAAGACCGAAGAATACGGCTGAATCGCCAGTTGGGCCAACATTTGCAGAACAATGCATCGGCATAACGTCTTTGCCAGGCAAAAGGTAATTAAGCATGGTAAAGACTGATTTTTTCATCTCACCTGCATATGAAGTACCGCCGATAAGCACAATACCTTTGGTCACATTGAGCGCAATAACAGTTTCTGAACGACACTCGTGACGCTCTGGATCAGCGCGGAAGCTTGGTAGATCAATAATCGTTAGTTTCGCTGCAAATTCTTCAAGATCTTCACGGCTTGGACGAATGAGCAAGTTTCGAATGAACAGCGAATGCCAAGCAAACTCTGTAACGACACGTGTTGAAAGCGCGTTATCCTGATCAGCGCCACCAACTAGATCCTGAACGAATAGATCGCGGCCTTCTGCGTGAGAGATCATATCATCATAAAGACGTTCAAATGCGGAAGATGACATGCCTTTGTTATTATCCCACCAAATTTCATCTTCGGTGTTTGCATCGCGAACGGTAAATTTATCCGCCGCAGAGCGTCCAGTATGTTGGCCGGTGATTGCGCGCAACGCACCATGCGCTGTTAAAGTCGCTTCTTTGCGTTGGAGGGCCTGCTCATAAAGCTCACCCTCGGTCAAGTTATAATAAACAGACGAATTCGTTGTTAATCCACATTGATCGATGCCGAACGCTTTATTGCGTAAACCAAATTCCTGGGTCATAGCAGGAGCCTTTCCAATTTAAATGACGCTTAAAATTATCCTCGGAACATACATTTGTTTTTAAAATTGACAAGAAGAATCTAAAAATAAATTAATAAAAACAATAATTTAATCGTTTTAAATAAATTAAAAAAAATCTAAATCGTTTTAAATCATTGAAAAATAACATTTGACAACCGCGTGCAAAAATCCAACTTTTTTCAGTAAAAATTTAAACTGGTGACTTTAATTTATGCCTGTGCCACATTTTGTTCTCTTTTTATCCGCATTACGGCACAGCATGTGAAACGCGTGTTGGTGTAAATTATTCAATTTTGGAGATATCGATGCAAACAATTGCCTTGGTGGACGACGACAAAAATATTCTAACTTCGGTATCGATCGCATTAGAGGCGGAGGGGTATCGGGTAGAAACATATACCGATGGTGCGTCGGCATTGGACGGTCTCTTGGCACGCCCGCCACAGCTTGCTGTTTTTGATATTAAGATGCCGCGTATGGACGGCATGGAATTGTTGCGTCGTTTGCGACAAAAATCTGACATTCCGGTCATCTTTCTAACCTCAAAAGATGAGGAGATCGATGAGTTGTTTGGCCTTAAAATGGGTGCGGATGACTTCATTACCAAACCATTTTCTCAAAGATTGTTGGTTGAGCGGGTAAAAGCAATTCTTCGTCGCGGTGCAAACCGTGAAGCTGGAGCTGCACAAAAAAGCGAAGGTGGCGAGCAAAAAATTCTCGAACGCGGTCATCTCTCAATGGATCAGGAACGCCACATATGTACTTGGAAAGGTGAAGTTGTCACATTAACAGTAACAGAATTTTTGATCCTATTATCACTTGCCCAGAGAATTGGCGTTGTTAAAAGCCGCGATTCATTGATGGATGCAGCATATGATGATCAGGTTTATGTAGATGACCGCACGATCGATAGTCATATTAAACGATTGCGTAAAAAGTTTAAAATGGTCGATAAAGAGTTTAATATGATCGAAACGCTTTATGGTGTGGGCTATCGTTTTCGCGAATCATGATAGCACTTTGCCAGAATGTTATGATGAAATAGGTTTAGATTGTAGTTAAATTGGATGATGTTCCGACCAAATTATCGGGGTCTGAGGGTAAATCTCAAGAACAGATTTCCCAAGCCCAATCTGGCAAGACCCACTCCAGGATGAACACGCTGAACAGGCGCGTGAGTGAAAAGCCGCGTTTTAAGTTTACCCATCCATTCACCTTCATCCGGCGGATATTTGGTGGCTTTATTTTTTCAAGCCTAACGCGCCGGATATTGTTTTTAAATCTTGCAGCCCTATTGGTGCTGGTCTCTGGCATTTTATATCTTAATCAGTTTCGCGAGGGTTTAATCGACGCACGGGTGGAAAGTCTCCTGACACAAGGAGAGATTATTTCTGGCGCGATTGCAGCATCAGCAAGTGTTGAAACGGATTCCATAACCATCGATCCGCAAAAACTTCTTGAACTTCAGGCCGGTGAAAGTCTGTCGCCAACGGTTTCAGATGACAATGTCTTTCCCTTCGATCCAAAATTAATCGCACCTGTTCTGCGCCGCGTGATTTCCCCAACACGCACCCGAGCACGTATTTATGATCAGGATGCAGTGCTGCTGCTTGATTCAAGATTTTTATATACAAGCGGGCAAGTCTTGCGTTTCGATCTGGGCGAAACTGAGGACGAAGATGTACCCATTTGGGACCAGGTTTCGAAATTTTTTAATGGAATATTACAGCCGGGAAACCTTTCTATATATAGAGAATCTGCGCAAGCTGATGGTTCAATATACCCCGAAGTGATGAGCGCTTTAACAGGTGGTCGCGGAGCCGTTGTGCGTGTCACCGAGGACAGTGAATTAATCGTATCAGTCGCAGTACCTGTTCAGCGATTTAGAGCCGTTTTGGGCGCATTGTTATTATCAACCCAGGCAGGTGATATTGATAAAATCGTTCAGGCTGAGCGCGAAGCTATTTTCCGTGTCTTTGGAGTGGCAGCTTTTGTAACCATCATCTTGTCACTTTTGCTTGCGAGCACGATTGCCAATCCTCTTCGTCGGCTGTCAGCGGCAGCTGTGCGTGTCCGGCGTGGGGTGAAAGCACGTGAAGAAATACCTGATTTCTCCGCACGGCAAGATGAGATAGGAAATTTGTCGATCGCATTAAGAGATATGACGAGTGCGCTTTATGATCGGATTGATGCGATTGAAAGCTTTGCCGCAGATGTAAGTCATGAGTTGAAAAACCCATTAACATCCCTGCGTAGTGCGGTTGAAACACTACCTTTGGTGAAAAACACAGAATCGCGCGACAAATTACTTGGCGTCATCCAACATGATGTCAAACGCCTTGACCGCTTGATCAGCGATATCTCAGATGCTTCGCGTCTTGATGCAGAGCTTGCTCGCGATGATGCAAGAATTGTTGATATCGCTAAATTACTTAAAGATTTGGTTGAGATTTCTTCGCAGGTCAGCCGACGGAACAAGAACGTCAAAATCAGCCTCGATATTGCCGAAATTTCAAAAGATCAAACATATGAGGTGTTTGGCCATGATCTACGTTTAGGTCAGGTCATCACCAATCTCATTGAGAACGCTAGAAGTTTTGTTGCAGAAAAAACGGGCCACATTCAAATTAAGTTGTCCCAAGATGAGGATACATTAACAATCAAAGTCATGGATAATGGTCCCGGTATTCAAATTGAAGATATCAATCGCGTCTTCGAGCGTTTTTACACCGATCGACCTGAGGGTGAAGATTTTGGCCAAAACTCTGGCCTCGGCCTATCGATCAGTCGACAGATTATCGAAGCGCATGGTGGTGAAATTGACGTTAAAAATGTGATATCAGAAAAAGATGGGATAATTTCCGGTGCTTGTTTTGTGATTTGCCTGCCTCTGGTTGAATAGAGACTGATGTAAAACACACACTTGGTGAGATTTTTTGGTGTCGTCCATAGTTAATTCGATATTTTCTTAATCCATAGATCAAATTTTGCTTGAACTTGGCGCTTGCCTGTACATGATAGCGAAACTACAAATCAGCTTCGATTTAAGAAGTTATGACGGTATGGAGTCTACATGATCGGATTGGTGCTCGTCACCCATGGCAATTTAGCCGAAGAATTTAAAAATGCGCTTGAGCATGTGGTTGGGCAGCAAGATGCTGTTGAAACTATCTGTATCGGTCCCGATGATGATATGGATAAACGCCGTGAAGATATCGTCAAAGCGGTGAAAGATGCAGATCAGGGTAATGGTGTGATTATTTTGACCGACATGTTTGGTGGAACACCTTCTAACCTTTCCATTTCTGTGATGGAAAGCGGAGAGACAGAAGTCATTGCTGGTATTAATTTGCCAATGCTGATCAAGCTTGCCCGTGTGCGGGAAGATAATGACATGCAAAAGTCTCTTCAAGAGGCACAAGACGCTGGCAAAAAATATATCAATGTAGCCAGCAGCCTGTTAAGCGGAAAATAATTTATGACATTTGAACGGACGTTTGAAATTACCAACAAACGTGGGCTTCACGCGCGCGCCTCGCATAAATTTGTTCAAACTGTTGAACAATTTGATGCAAAAGTCACTGTCAGCAAGGATGGTATGGATGTTGGTGGCGACGAGATTATGGAATTGCTCATGCTCGCAGCAAGTTGCGGCTGTTCAATAAATGTCACCGCTGATGGCGCTCAAGCCAATGAAGTTCTCGATGAGATTGAAAAACTGATTGCCGATAAATTCGGTGAGGGCGAATAATACTATTAGGATATAAACATTTCTTTATATCTTTCTTGCTAGATACATCTCAAAATGATAAACGAAGTGCAAAATCAATTCATATTGGTTTCATTCCCTGACCTCATTGGAGACATTTATGAGCGAATTTAATGATTATATTGTAGCCGATATCTCACAAGCGCCATTTGGCCGTACAGAAATAGATATCGCTGAAACTGAAATGCCTGGTCTTATGGCATCACGCGAGGAATATGCAAAAAGTCAGCCTTTAAAGGGCGCACGTATTTGTGGTTCTTTGCATATGACTATTCAAACCGCTGTGTTGATCGAAACACTCATCGAATTGGGCGCTGAAGTGCGCTGGGTATCTTGTAATATCTTCTCAACACAAGATCATGCCGCAGCGGCAATTGCTGCAGCGGGTATTCCGGTATTTGCAATTAAAGGCGAAACACTGGAAGAATATTGGACATATACAGACCGTATGTTCCAGTGGACAGACGGTGAGCCTTGCAACATGATCTTGGATGATGGTGGCGATGCAACCATGTACATCTTGCTCGGTGCGCGTGCTGAAGCTGGCGAAGATGTTTTGTCAAACCCAGGTTCGGAAGAAGAAGAAGTATTGTTTGCGCAAATTAAAAAGCGCATGGCGCAAAGCCCTGGTTTCTTTGCAAAGCAACGTGATGCAATTCAGGGTGTGACGGAAGAAACAACAACTGGTGTGAACCGTCTTTATCAATTGCAAAAAGCAGGTCAGCTTCCATTCCCTGCAATTAACGTCAACGATTCGGTAACAAAATCGAAATTTGATAACAAATATGGCTGTAAAGAGTCACTTGTTGACGGCATCCGCCGTGCGACAGACGTGATGATGGCTGGTAAAGTTGCGGTAGTTTGCGGTTATGGTGATGTGGGCAAAGGTTCTGCAGCTTCGCTCGCAGGTGCGGGTGCTCGTGTTAAGGTAACTGAAGTTGATCCAATTTGTGCGCTTCAAGCAGCGATGGATGGTTTTGAAGTTGTTCAGCTTGAAGATGTTGTTTCAACAGCTGATATTTTTATCACAACAACTGGCAACAAAGACATTATCAAAGTCGATCACATGCGTGAAATGAAAGATATGGCCATCGTTGGTAATATCGGTCACTTTGATAATGAAATCGAAGTTGCAGATCTTAAAAACTTCAAGTGGAACAATGTGAAGCCTCAAGTCGACATGATTGAGTTTCCAAAGGGCAACCGCATGATCCTTCTCTCAGAAGGTCGTTTGTTAAACCTTGGTAATGCGACGGGTCATCCATCATTTGTGATGTCGGCTTCATTTACCAACCAAGTACTGGCACAAATTGAGCTTTATACAAAAAGCGATGAGTACCAAAATGAAGTTTATGTTCTACCGAAAAAGCTTGATGAGCACGTTGCGCGTCTGCATTTGGCGAAGCTAAATGCAAACTTGAGCGAATTAAGTAAGGATCAGGCGGATTATATTGGTGTTACGCCAGAGGGTCCATATAAGCCTGAACACTACAGATATTAATTTAATATCAATTATACACAACATATTGTGGTCGCATCCTTGACTTTTAGGGTGCGGCTTATTTTTTGCCTTTTCCCCTTCACGCTGATTCTCAATGAGGGTATATTTTAATCGATGATTCGATTTGCGTTTTTAGGGGATGGCAATGTCGGATCTGCGATGTCTTGTATAATGGCGGCGATAAGGATCAGGGCATGCCGAGTTTTATCTCGAAG
>CAJQOR010000303.1 GCA_905479965.1 uncultured Rhizobiaceae group bacterium
ACCACCACCAATAATAACGACATCTGCGTAGGCAAATTTATTCGCATAATGATCGGGATCTTGCTCTATTGGCGACAATCCCAAACCGGCTGCTGCTCGAATATTCGGCTCATAAATTTTCTCCCATGCAGCGCGTGGCCACATGAACGTTTTATAATAAAAACCAGCAACAAAAAGCGGCGATAGGAGCGAATTAACCGAACCTATATCAAATGCCAGTGACGGCCATCTGTTTTGCGAAACGGCGTTAAACCCATCGTAAATTTCTTGCATGGTTGCACGCACATTTGGCTGCTGACGTGCTGTATCACGACGAACACCAATCAAGGAATTTGGTTCTTCGCTGCCTTCGGTCATAGTGCCGCGAGGACGATGATATTTAAACGAGCGTGCAGTGAGCACAACGCCATTTGCCAGCAAAGCTGACGCTAAAGTGTCACCTTCTAGCCCAGTGTAAGCTTTACCATCGAATGTAAACGCTGCTGTTTTTGCAGGCGTTAAGCGGCCTTTGCCAGCAATACGATATAATCCACTCATAATGTTTGCTCCTCTTTAAGAACAGCAATGGCTTTTTCTATCTCTTCGTCTGATGGCTTTGGCTCACCCGATTTATAAGTCATGATAATTTGATCAGTAACAGTATCACGTACGCAATTAAAATAACGACCGCAGCCATGGATATGCCGCCATCTTTCAAAAATTATGCCGCGCTTGTTCTCGCGAATAAACAAAAACTTTTCCATCTCATCGGCAGATATTTCTGCAAGATTGCTAGGTCTTTCAATATGCGCTTCTCCAGCATGACGAAACTCAAGTTCCGGGCGCTCTTCTTCGCAATAAGGGCATTTAATAAGTAACATTTTTATTCTCCCTAATGCGCAACAGCAGCGGCTGCAGATTCGTCAACCAATCGACCCGTTTTAAACCGGTCAAGCGTAAAGAATTCATTGATCTTGTGCGGTGCATCTTTGGCTATTGTATGCGCAAATACATGCGCAGACCCAGGCGTGGCTTTAAATCCACCAGTCCCCCAACCACAATTCACGTAAAGCCCTTTCACAGGCGTTTTCGCCAAAATCGGAGAACGATCGGGCGTCACATCAACGGTTCCTGCCCATGTGCGCATCATTTTCACGCGGCTAAATGTTGGGAACAACTCACAGATGGCCTCAAGGTTATGATTGGTTATGTGTAAACTGCCATTTGGTGCATAGGATGTGTATTGATCAGTACCAGCGCCGATCACCAACTCGCCCTTATCAGACTGAGATATATATGTATGAACGCTATTTGACATCACAACACATGGGAAAATCGGCTTCAACGGCTCAGATACGAGTGCTTGCAGCGGGAAGCTTTCAAGCGGCATGCGCACATCCGCCATTCGCATAATGTGCGATGTGTTACCTGCAGCAACAACACCAACTTTTTTTGCGCCGATGAAACCTTTTCCTGTTTCAACACCTGTCACAGAACCGTCCGCTGCGCGGCGAATGCCTGTAACTTCACAATTTTGAATGACATCAACACCAAGAGCGGAAGCCGCACGCGCGTACCCCCACGCAACTGCATCGTGACGTGCTGTACCACCTTTTCGTTGCAAGGCTGCACCCATAATCGGATAACGACTTGATTTTGAAATATTAAGAGGAGGACAAAACTCTTTCGCCTCTTGCGGTGATAACCACTCATTTTGCACACCATTAAGGCGGTTTGCATGAACGTGGCGTTTGAGCACTTGAACGTCATGCACATTATGAGCAACCATCATCACACCACGGGCTGAATACATAACGTTATAATTGATGTCTTGGCTTAAACCATCCCACATATTCAATGCGTGGTTATAAAGCCCCGCACTTTCATCGTAAAGATAGTTCGAGCGAATGACCGTAGTGTTACGCCCGGTATTACCACCACCAAGCCAGCCTTTTTCCAAAACAGCGATATTTCGGATACCATGCTCTTTTGCAAGGTAATATGCCGTTCCAAGTCCATGGCCACCAGCGCCGATGATAATCACATCATACGATGATTTAGGTTCAGGTGAACCCCATTGTTCTTCCCACCCTTTGTGCTGACGCATAGCTTCGCGGGCAAGTGCAAATATTGAATATTTACGCATATGCAGGCTCGTCCTTTAAATGCTCTTAAACTGTTCTCGAAAAGTTTATACCAAACCATTGATTATTCATAACAAACAAATACCAAAACCAAATGTCTCGCAAGTGAAATTTGAAGACGTTTTTAGAACACTATGCGATGAGCATGTATTTTGACGAATTTTCGTGAATTTCATATAGCTTTAGTCTGGACATAATTTGCTAAACCTGATATCCAACCCTCAATCGTGACGCTATGTGCCGAACGAATGAGATTTTATTTGCTGTTTATAATGAGCAGCCTTTTTGAAAAATTTAAGGAATTAACGTGCAAGTACTTGTCCGCGACAACAACGTCGATCAGGCTCTTAGAGCGCTTAAAAAGAAAATGCAGCGCGAAGGTATTTTTCGTGAAATGAAAATGCGTGACTTTTACGAGAAACCATCTCAAAAGCGCGCTCGTGAAAAAGCTGAAGCTGTGCGTCGTGTGCGCAAATTGGCACGTAAACGTGCTCAGCGCGAAGGTTTAATTGGCGGACGCAGCGGTCGCTAATCAGCTGCCGTTTTTTCGTCGATTTCACGACTTATAACTATTGGCGGAGACGAGTTGATCGTCCCCGCTTTTTTTGTGTATGATATATGCTAAGTTGTTGTACTTTCAGCGAGATGTGAGACTTTTAAATGACAGTGAAATCTGACCGGTTTGAACTTCCTTCTACAACCTCCAAATTTCGCCAAATACTTTTAGGGTGTGTTTTAGTCTCAACACTTGCACTTGTGGCTTGCGAAACGACCACAACCAGTTCCGATGTAATCCGCCTCGACAGAGAACAGGGTTCTGAACAAAATATCTCATCATTGACATCCGTGATTGCGGCTAACCCAAATGATCCGGAAGGTTATAATGTTCGCGGGTCCGCCTATGGCAAAGCCGGACAGTTTAGTTCCGCATTGGAAG
>CAJQOR010000304.1 GCA_905479965.1 uncultured Rhizobiaceae group bacterium
CGGCGAGCATGAAGAACGGGATTGCAAGCAATACACCATTATCGATACCGTTGAAGATATTTCGATACATCAGCGCGACATCGCGCTCCTGACCATTGAAATACAGCAATAACCCTGGCGCCGCCAACATCGCAAAAAATACAGGCACACCGAACATTAAAAAGATTAAAAAGAGAGGTAGAAAGAGTGCTAACATGATTAATCTCCCACCATAACTGCAGGCGTTTCAAGCGATGGAAACTCTTCTTCCGACCAGATAAATTGTGCGATTTGACGCAAAATCAACTCAGCAGAAACAATGAGCATAATCACGAGCAATACAGACATCGCAAGATAAATATATGCGGTTTTAAACTCAATGCTGGTGCCTAAAAGTTGGTTGATCCCGCTATCTTGCAACAGACGATTTAAACCTGATGAATCAAACAAAAGTGGCGCTGAAAAATGCGCCCAGGCATGTGAAAGCATGATGGTAATAACCTATGTCGCCAAAAGCAAAATGGTAAACATCAAAAGAGCACGAACTTTTTTAGGCATCATATCAGGCACCATCTCAATGGCTACAAAGCCCGCATATCGATAAGCCGATGGGGCAACAAATGCCATCATCCATATCATCAATGCGCGCGCAGCTTCCTCCGGCCACGGCAGCGCATTATTTAACGCATAACGGAAGAAAATCTGCAGAAGGATACAAAACACCATCAAAACCATTGCCACACAGGCAAGGCTTCGACCGAAGCTTAAAAGCTTATTATTGAACCCGCCAATAATCGCTAGTAACGTTGAAATTGTATTCAAAATATCCTCCCCAGTTTATTTTGAAATTCAGATTTTTTCAGACGAATTTATTTCATCTCATCGTTTGAAAAGGTTCCGAATTTTCCGGCATTAAAAATAAGTGGCTGACCAGCCCGTTGTGAAAAACGTTTCACGCGACCAATCAAAATCGAATGATCACCTCCTTCGTGTACAGTTTCACTTTCGCACTCAAATCTTGCAAGTGCTCTTTTCGCAAGTGGAACTTTGCCAGAACTCATGTCCCATTCCTGATCATTAAAACTGTTTCCATTCTTGGCAAATGACATAGCAAGGTCAAGTTGATTTTTTGCCAAAATATGGATCGCATAGTCCGACGCATTGCGAAAAGCTTCATATCGTCCAGATTTTTTTGCGATCGACCAAAGCACCAATGCTGGGTCCAAAGAGACGGATGCAAAGGAGTTCACCGTCATCCCGATTGGACCTTGATCGGTTTTTGCTGTGATCAAAGTCACACCTGTTCCAAAACATCCCAAAGCATCGCGAAAAGCACGTTCAGTTTCAACACACGGCTTCACATTTTCAGTTTGCAGAACATGCACATTATTCAATATTGATGGATCAATATCATGCGGTTGGTCATGCATATTTTCAGCACCTTGAGTTTCGATTTTTTGCACAAGCATTATATGCCCTTTCAACTAAGCCACTTCGCGCCCCAAAGCTAGCGTATAAATTTGATACCATGTCACACGATCCATTTTCACCTTCATCGCATCAGATAGATTTGCAATTCTTGAAAGGTTATTGGTTCCCATGACAGGGAGAATTTTAGACGGATGAGCTAAGATCCAGGCAATTGCGACGGCAGAACGATCTGTTCCCGCTTCAGAAGCAATTTTATCCAGAGCTTGTGTCAATTCATTATCCGCGGTCATCAGCGAACCACCGCCTAGCGGCGACCAAGCCATTAAATGCTCACCATTTTTCTGATGAAACGCAACATCACCATTGGTCAAAGCATCATGAGCCGTCACAGAGAATTCAACTTGATTGGTGACAAGCTTATTGCTCATCGCAGATTGTAACAATTCCCAATCATATGGCTTGAAGTTTGAAACACCAATATTTCCAACCTTACCAGACGCAACAAGCGCATCAAGCGCTGCGCCTGTCTCATGGTGATCCATAAATGGATCCGGCCTATGAATGAGCAAAAGATCGATATGATCAATCGCCATATAAGACAAAGACGCTTCAACTGAGCTATTTATATGCGCTGCAGATGTGTCGTAATATTTCACCGGCTTATCGGAATATTTGCCAATCGGTGCAACAATATCGCATTTGGTGACAATTTCCATTTTCCCGCGCAAAGATGGATTAGCTTTAAGCGCTTCACCCAACACAGCTTCAGCAGCATAACCACCGTAGATATCGGCCTGATCAAATGTTGTAATACCTTGATCAAGACAAGCGTTAATTTTCGCATCAACATGCGCAACAGATGTGTCGGCATCATCGGCAACGCGCCACATACCATACACAATTCGGCTCATCTCAAGTGAGCTTGAAAGACTAACGCGTTCCATTAACGGCGAACTCCAGCAGCAAGGGGTGTTTCAGGTGCGTTCGCAGGCACACGATCATAAGCGTGCGGTAGCGAACATGTATCAAGATGCGGCATAACGAGTTTGCCAAAATATTCAGCTTCATCGATATGTGGGTAACCTGAGAAGATAAACGCACGCATACCCATCTTTTTGTATTCTTCAATCTTAGACAGAATTTGATCTGCAGAACCAACAAGTGCTGCACCACAGCCAGAGCGCGCACGCCCAACACCCGTCCAAAGATTTGGCTCAATATATCCGTATTCATCCGCGATATCGCGATTTTTTGCCTGATGCGAAACCCCAAGTGACGTTGAATCCAAAGCGCGCTCACGGATCATGCGACCATATTCATCATCAAGTTTAGATGTAATATATTCAGCATATTCATTGGCTTCTTGCTCTGTTTCACGGACAATCATATGAACACGCAAACCATAATCCAATGTGCGGTTATATTTTTCAGCAACTGCATTTACAGCCTTCATGCGGCCCGCAAGTTCTTCCTGCTTTTCCGGCCACATGAGATAAACATCACAATGCTCACCGCACAAATCCAAAGCTGCAGGTGAATAGCCACCAAAATACAAAAGCGGACCACCTTTTTGATAAGGTTTGACCGGGTCCGTCGTAAGGCCTTGGGAGAAGTCATAAACTTCACCCTTGTGGGTAATCTCATCCTGCGTCCAGGCTTGCTTTAAAATCTCAACCACTTCGCGTGAACGCTGATAACGGTAATTGCTATCTTCTTTTTGCCCAGGAAAATCGGAGGAGATAATGTTAATCGTCAACCGACCTTCAAGCATATGATCAAGTGTTGCGATCGTGCGCGCCAGCATAATTGGCTGCATTTCACCACAGCGCACTGCGGCTAGAAGATTGATCTTATCTGTGATCGGCGCACAACCTGCGACAAACGACAATGTGTCCTGTCCGACCTGATATGATGAGGGACATAAAATGTTACGAAAACCCTGCGTTTCAGCCGTTTTAACAATATCACTACAATGCGCCCAGCTAGAACGCAGGCTGCCATCTGGCACACCCAAAAACTGATAATCATCGGAACATAGAGCAGAAAACCAAGACACTTCAGCTTGCTTTAAATCTTGCGATGAAATAGGTACGACTGACATCGCCAACTCCCCAAAAAATAATTTAACAAGAGCGACGATATCACCTTGTTTAGCTAGTATCAATAGTGTATCAATTTTTTTTAGCGCAATCTAATTAGGGGGAGATTTTTGTGATAAATTTG
>CAJQOR010000305.1 GCA_905479965.1 uncultured Rhizobiaceae group bacterium
TTCCAAATTGCTTATGAGCGAATCAATAATCATTCGACATTGGGTCTATAAAGACCATGGGGTAATAGGGTCGTGCAAACCAAATAGGGATACGCAATAATGGGCGCGTATATCCTCAGGCGCATTTTGCTGATTATCCCAACTATTCTTGGTATTATGGCGATATCTTTTGCCGTTGTGCAATTTGCGCCTGGCGGTCCTGTGGAGCAGGTTATTGCAGAGCTCACTGGCCAAGGTGATTCCACCACAGAACGCTTAACAGGTGGTGGCGGTGACAATTTAGGTGGCGATGAAGGTTTAGATGGCGAATTTTCAGCTAAATATCGCGGGGCGCAAGGTCTTGATCCTGAATTTATTGCGCAACTAGAAAAGCAGTTTGGATTTGATAAACCCGCACTGCAGCGCTTTGGTATTATGCTTTGGAATTATGTGCGATTTGACTTTGGTGAAAGTTACTTCCGAGATGTCACTGTCATTGATCTTATTGTTGAGAAAATGCCCGTCTCCATCTCGCTAGGATTTTGGATATTAATTCTCTCCTATATAATTTCCATCCCGCTGGGGATTAAAAAAGCCGTTAGCGATGGTTCGCGATTTGATGTTTGGACATCAGGTATCATCATTGTTGCATATGCTGTGCCTGGATTTTTATTTGGTATCTTGCTGATTGTAGTCTTTGCCGGCGGTTCGTTTTTAGACTGGTTCCCATTGCGCGGACTGGTGTCTGAAAACTTTGATGAGCTCAACTGGTTTGAAAAAATCATTGATTACTTTTGGCATCTAGCTTTGCCGCTGATCGCGTTATCCCTTGCAGCTTTTGCCACCACCACGCTTTTGACCAAAAACTCATTTATTGATGAGATAGGCAAACAATATGTCGTGACTGCAAGGGCAAAAGGTTTAGCTGAACGCCAAGTCCTATATAAGCATGTATTCCGAAACGCGATGCTGATCATAATCGCTGGTTTCCCCGGCGCTTTCATTACTGCGTTTTTCTCTGGCTCTCTCTTGATTGAGACTATTTTCTCGCTAGATGGATTGGGCAGGCTTGGCTTTGAAAGCATCGTCAAGCGCGATTATCCGGTTGTCTTCGCAACGCTTTATATATTCTCGCTGATGGGCCTCTTGGTGGGACTGTTGTCCGATCTTGTTTACACGTGGGTTGATCCACGAATTGATTTTGAACGGAGAGATGTCTAATGGATATCTCACGCGTTCAAAATTCCGACCATACAGATGCAAAACGCCCATTTTTATCACCGATCAATCAACGGCGCTGGCAAAATTTTAAAGCGAATCGCCGAGGCTATTGGTCACTATGGATCTTTCTTGTTCTGTTTATCCTAAGTCTTCTTGCTGAGTTTGTTGCCAATGACAAGCCAATCTTAGCCTCTTATCAGGGCGAATTATTGGTTCCTGTTTTGGTTGATTATCCAGAAGAAAAATTTGGTGGTTTTCTCGCACAAACCGATTATCGTGATCCATTTATTGCCGAAGAAATCAATGCCAATGGCTGGATGGTTTGGCCACCTATTCGCTACTCATTCAACACGGCAAATTCGTTTATCCCTCACTCCGCTCCGACGGCTCCATTTTGGTCGATGGAAGAAGGGTTTGCGTGTTCCGCTTATCCGCTAAAAGGTGAAGATATTGATTGTAATTGGGGCAATCTTAATTGGCTGGGAACTGATGACCAAGCGCGAGACGTGATGGCGCGGCTCATCTATGGCTTTCGAATATCGGTATTGTTCGGTTTGATCCTGACGATATTCTCTGCTGTGATTGGCATTGCAGCTGGTGCGGTGCAGGGCTATTTCGGCGGCTGGACAGATTTGATCATGCAGAGATTTATTGAGATCTGGTCGTCTATGCCTGTTCTTTATATTCTTTTGATCATCGCCGCCGTCCTGCCACCTGGATTTTGGATATTGCTGTTTATCATGCTGTTGTTTTCGTGGGTGTCATTTGTGGGCATCGTGCGTGCTGAATTCCTGCGTGCAAGGAATTTTGAATATGTAAACGCGGCACGTGCGCTGGGGGTCGGCAATGCCACGATTATGTTCCGTCATTTACTACCAAATGCAATGGTCGCAACGCTGACATTCTTGCCTTTTATCCTATCTGGATCAATTACAACGCTGACATCGCTTGATTTCTTGGGATTCGGTCTGCCACCTGGTTCGCCATCATTGGGAGAGCTCATCGCGCAAGGTAAGCGCAACTTAGAAGCCCCATGGCTTGGCTTAACAGCTTTTGTTGTCATATCGCTGATGCTATCACTATTGATCTTTATCGGCGAAGCGACGCGTGACGCATTTGATCCAAGAAAGACATTCAAATGAGCGGCATGGAAAAACTTTTACAAGTCCGCAATCTATCAGTGGATTTCACCCAAAGTAGCCGCGTTACCAATGCGGTTAAGAACGTATCTTTTGATATCCATAAGGGTGAAACGGTTGCGCTTGTGGGCGAATCCGGTTCGGGGAAATCCGTTTCAGCTTTATCTGTTTTAAAGCTTTTGTCCTACCCTGCAGCAAGTCATCCCAATGGAGATATTTTGTTTAAGGGACAAAATCTCATGCACGCCAGCGAGCGTGAATTACGTGCTGTGCGCGGCAATGATATTACGATGATTTTCCAGGAACCGATGACATCGCTTAACCCGCTGCATTCCATTGAAAGGCAAATTGCTGAAATTTTGCACCTGCACCAGGTGCTAGACCCAAAACAAGCGCAGAAAGGTGTGTTAGAGCTTTTAAAACAGGTTGGCATTCGCAATGCCGAACAGCGCCTAAGCGCCTATCCGCACGAGTTATCAGGTGGGCAGAGACAACGCGTTATGATCGCGATGGCGCTAGCTAACAGACCTGAATTGTTAATTGCGGATGAACCGACAACAGCGCTTGATGTGACCGTACAAGCGCAGATCTTAGAATTGTTAGCTGATTTGAAACAACAGCACGGTATGTCGATGCTGTTTATCACCCATGATTTGGGGATTGTGCGCAAGATTGCTGATCGTGTTTGTGTCATGACCAATGGCGAGATTGTTGAAACCGGTCCGGTTAACGAGATATTTGATAACCCGCAACATGAATATACCAAGCACCTACTAGCTGCGGAACCAAAAGGGGTGCCACCTAAAAGTTATCCAAGCGCGCCAATCGTGCTTGAAGGCAAAGATGTTAAAGTCTGGTTCCCGATCAAAACTGGCTTCTTGCGCAAGACAACCGATCACGTCAAAGCGGTGGATGGCATTGATCTGGTGCTGCGCGCGGGCCAAACATTGGGGGTTGTGGGCGAATCTGGTTCTGGGAAAACCACGCTCGGCCTTGCGCTATCGCGCATGATCTCATCGGAAGGTAAGATTGCTT
Organism: uncultured Rhizobiaceae group bacterium; assembly: GCA_905479965.1. Next base: position 3,375 of record CAJQOR010000305.1, read on the forward strand.
ATATCGGTAAGGATATCGATCGCTATTCATTTAAACAAATGCGTGCACTACGAAACGAGATGCAAATAGTGTTTCAAGATCCATATGGTTCGCTGAGCCCACGCATGTCTATTGCTCAGATTATTGGGGAAGGTTTGGCAATCCACGAACCGCAATTACCTCCAGAGCAACGCGATGAACGCGTGGTCAATGCGCTTGAAGAAGTTGGGCTTAGTCCCGATCTGAGATGGCGTTATCCGCATGAGTTTTCTGGCGGACAAAGACAACGCATCGCTATTGCGCGCGCCATGGTGCTTAAGCCAAAATTCGTCATGCTGGATGAACCCACATCCGCGCTTGATATGAGTGTGCAGGCGCAGGTGGTGGATTTGTTGCGTGATTTGCAAAAGCGTTATGATCTTGCATATTTGTTTATCAGCCATGATCTTAAAGTTGTCAGAGCGCTCGCCAATGATGTGATGGTCATGCAATTGGGCAAAGTTGTTGAACAAGGCACGTCTGAACAGATTTTTGATAACCCGAAAACCGATTATACAAAAGCGCTTATGTCCGCAGCTTTTGAAATCAAAGCCACAAGTGATTTAAGTGTGAATGAGTAGCGATAAATCCAAGGGTGCCATCCTGTTTTCCAGCACTGGCTTTTCCGAGCAAGAATGGGTATCGCGCATTCAGGCACTCGCGCCAGATCGTGACGTTTTCACCCAACCGCACACATCTGTTGAATATGCATTTTTGTGGAAGCATCCGCATGGTCAACTGAAGGACCTGCCAAATTTAAAAGTCTTGTTTTCGCTGGGTGCGGGGGTTGATCACATTCTATCAGATGAAGCCATTCCTGATTTACCAATTGTACGCGCCATTTCAGATGATTTAACCGCGCGCATGAGTGAATTTGTTATTTGGCAGGTTCTTGATCATCATCGTCATGGTTCCTTTTACCGGCAGAACCAATTGCAAAAGAACTGGTCTGACATTGGATATCAACCCGCAGCGCATCAAATCAAAGTTGGGATTTTAGGTTTAGGTGAGCTTGGTCGTGATGCAGCGTTAAAACTTGCCAATATCGGTTTTGATGTATCGGGCTGGTCGCAGTCGCAAAAACAGATCGAAAGTGTTACTTGTTTTGCAGGGCATGAAAAGCTCCAAGACTTCCTAAAGGAATTGGATATTTTGGTGTGTTTGCTACCGCATACGCCTCAAACTGAGAATATTCTCGATCAGAAATTATTCGCGCACCTAAAACAATCAGGGCCATTGGGCGCACCTTTTTTAATTAATGCTGGCCGCGGCGCATTGCAGAACGAGGGGGATATTCTTCACGCTGTGAAAACAGGTGCTATATCTGGCGCAAGTCTGGATGTGTTTCAAACAGAACCGCTCGCACACAAAAGCCCGCTCTGGGAACAGGCGAATATTAAAATCACCCCTCATATCGCCGCAGATTCTGATCCAGACGCACTTCTTATCAAGATCATGCATCAAATTCATAATTTTGAGGCTGGTAAAGATTTAGTTGATTTAGTTGATTTAAATCGCGGATATTAAGGGCGACGACATAGTGTTGGCATGCCATAAATAGGCTCAATTCTTTGTATTGCCTGCTTTAATGGTTCGCGCGATACAGTCATTGAATAACCATTTGCGTGGATAATTGTCTGGTTATCTTCGGCAATGGCGACATGCCCCTTCCAGAAGAGTAAATCGCCGCGCTGTAAACCGTCAAAATCCTCGCCTGGATCAAGAACCTCGCCAATAGACGTTGCCTGCATATCAGAATCGCGCTTCACATAGTGACCCGACAAGAACATTGTAAGTTGCACCAAACCTGAACAATCAATGCCAAAGGCGGAAGCACCACCCCAGCGATAAGGTGTTTCGAGCAATCGACCCGCATGATTAACAAAATCCGGTCCGCTAAAGGCTTTAAAATGGCGACAATGGCGCTCTACAATCGCTTCTCCATCGCGTGTTATCAAAAAGCGAATACCGTTTCCTTCTGTTTCATCGACAATATCTAAACGAGACCCCATTGAAAGGCACGCTAAGGGACGTTTTTTCATATCCGCTTCTGGATACAAAAAAGTGCGCGGATGACCAACAATGTGGGAGATTTTTTTAAATCCATAAGCAACCGCGTCAACAGGAACATAGCCAACATAATTATCTTTTAAAAGTTGAATCCAGGCCCAACCATCGGCGACTTCGTAGATGTTTATCTCTTCGCCAAATAAGGCTTCTGTTTCAACGCCAAGATTTGGATCGGGTGCAGCGCGCAACGTAATTGATGGCACGCAAATTGTGCCAAGTTCACCTTTCACAAATCGCGCGGCGTCCACTTCGCCTTCCAATCGCACATCTGCTAAATCAGCTCGATAGACGTTAAGTCTTTTATCCAATTCGTCACTCATCATATTGTCCTTTAGCGCTCGACATTGCGTCCTTGCTCAATGATTAAATCACCAAGCTTTTCAACAAAAAGCGCCCCTTCAACCGTCCGTTTAATAATAACATTTCTACGGTCCCGCTCATCTCTGACGCGTTTGACAAAACCTAAAGTGCCCATTGTATCAAGTGCACGGGTGATCACTGGTTTTGTTACATTTAATGTTTTTGCTAAACCACGAACCGTGTGCGGAGGTGGTTGCAGATAGATTTCCAGCAAAATCGCCATTTGACGCAGCGTTAAATCCGGTCCTTCTTTGCGAACTTGTTCGCTGGCCACAAAATGCCAGAGTGCGAGTGCTTGGTATGGACGCATTTGAATAGACATCCGCGTAACCTTTGTTCGTTTCGGATGCGTTATCTATACTATAATTGCTATTTGCTTGTAAATACTAGCTAAAGAGCGGGGTATCTATCCTTTAAGACACGATAAAGCGAACGAATTGCTTGTGCTTCACCGCCCACAGGCGCATGCGCGCGTTCTTTAGGGTTCCAGCCATAAATATCAAAATGAACCCATGAAACTTCATCATCCACGAAGCGCTTTAAAAATAGCGCTGCGGTGATTGAACCAGCAAATCCGCCCGATGGCGCATTGGTTAGATCCGTGATTTTTGTCGCCACATCCGCTTCGTAACCTTTGTAAAGTGGCATGCGCCAAACGTGATCATTTTCTCTCTGGCCTGCGTTATAAATTTCACTCGCAAGAGCTTCATCATCGGTATAATAAGGAGGTAAATCTGGACCCAGAGCAACGCGCGCTGCACCTGTAAGAGTTGCCATATCAATCATCAAATCAGGTTTGTCTTCAGATGCCAGTGCTAAAGCATCCGCCAGCACCAAACGCCCTTCTGCATCTGTATTATCAATTTGAACGCTCAAACCTTTGCGGCTAATGAGAATATCACTTGGGCGGAATGCGCTGGCGGAAATGGAGTTTTCAACAGCTGGAATCAACACACGCAGATTAACTGATAGATTTGCGTCCATTATCATTAGAGCAAGCGCCAGAACATTTGCTGCACCACCCATATCCTTTTTCATCAAGCTCATCGCAGATCCAGGCTTAATGTTGAGCCCGCCGGTGTCAAAACACACGCCTTTACCAACAAGCGTCACTTTCGGATCGGTTGATTTACCCCATGTCATCTCAAGCAAACGCGGCGCTTCTGAGGACGCTCTGCCAACTGTGTGGATCAATGGGAAATTTTGCTCAAGCAATGCATCGCCTAACGTCACATTCACATCAGCATGATAATGGTTCGCAAGCGTTCTAAAAACACGCTCCAGAGCTTCCGGCCCCATGTCATTGGTTGGGATGTTGATAAGATCACGCGCGAGATACACACCTGACAGCTGCCTTTGTAAATCAATAGAATCAACTGAATTATCTTGAACAAGATTGGGCTTTTGCTTTGTTGACTTCTTATAATATGAAAATTGGTAAGCACCCATACCGAACCCCAACAGCAATTTTTCCATTGCTGCATCTGGCCCTGCGAGCTGCCAATTGCCCTCAGGCAACAGTTTGGCGAGCTTTCCGCTCACAAAAGGATTGTCATTTGGATTATCACCCAGCCCCAACAAGGCGCCGGCAAGTTCACCATCTTTACCCGGAACAAGCAGGAAATTACCCGATGTCGCTTCAAAACCAGCCGATACAGCCCATTTTTTAACCAAAGCAGGCAAATCATCATTTTCAAACTGCTCTTTTGTGACAGCCCATATCGGCTTGGCATCCTCATTTTCCGTTGAAAAGGGTAACACGCGGTTTTCGAGCAAAAATGCAGTCATAAAAGTCCTCATAAAAAATCAAACAGGTGCTGATCAAGAATCAGTTGTTAACCATCCGTTAGGGTTAACAGATTATTTATAACCTATCGAATAGGACAGGCAAACTAATTGCAATTCCTCTTCACACCAACTGTTTGGCGCCACATAGGTGCATTGGAGCCCTTTATGACAAACCTCGCGAATTCAAGTTCTGTGTATGGTAAGTTAACTCGGTTATTAGCAATATCGGTCATTGCTATTGGCTTTGCTGGTTGCGCTTCAAAAGGCGGGATCACAACAGGTTCGGTTTCCAAATTCAATAAGCCACTATCACAAATGAATGCGAGTGAATTGGGCTCAGCAGCTAACAGTGTTGGTGCGCGTTATTCAAAAAATCCGAAAGATGCAGGCGTTGCGATGCAATACGCATCTATCTTACAGATGAACGGGCAGAGCAAACAATCGCTTGCCGTCATGCAACAAGCCGCTATTCATAATCCAGAAGACCGCACGGTGCTAGCTGCCTACGGCAAATCACTTGCAAGTGCGGGACATCTTGAACAAGCATTACAAACCATTCGCCGCGCGCAAACG
>CAJQOR010000306.1 GCA_905479965.1 uncultured Rhizobiaceae group bacterium
CCAATAATTTAGAATATTCACCAGGTGGCTCGTCCGCAGGTTCCGCGGCCGGGGTTGCTGCAGGTATGGTCACCGCAGCGATTGGCACACAAACGGGTGGGTCAGTGATCAGACCGGCCTCATTTTGCGGTGTAGCAGGATTTAAACCCAGCTATCGAATTTTACCAACAACGGGTATGAAGTATTTTGCCCAAAGTCTGGATACAGCAGGAACGTTTGCAAAGTCGGTCGCCGATGTCGCAACGTTTACCAGTCTACTGACCGATCGTGATCTTAAAATTGAAGAGATCAATCCATCTGATATCCGCATTGGATTCTATCAAAATGATATCTTATCTGAAGCAAGTGCTGAAATGATAAGTGCATTAGAAGCTGCAGCTTTTATGGCTGAAAAAGCCGGATTTAAAGTCATTAAACTTATAGAACCCGAAGAACTTAAAAGAGCTCATAGCCTTCATTCCACCATTCAGTGTTTTGAAGCTGCACAAGCCTTGGGGTCGGAATACAATCTATATCCTGAGCTCATGAGCGAGGGTTTAAAAGACGCGATACGTGACGGATTAGCCTTCACGCCTGATGACTACGATAATGCGCGCAGATCAGCGAAAAATGCACGTCGTAAAACGCATTCTCTGTTTGATGACGTTGATATTATACTCACCCCATCTGCACCGGGTGCCGCCCCTAAAGGTATTGCAACAACGGGCATTGCGACCTTTAACAAATTATGGACGCTCATGGGCAGCCCATGCGTGAACATTCCTGCATTTAGAGATGCTGACAATTTGCCACTTGGCATTCAAGCAGTCGGTAAATTTGGACAAGACAAACGGACTTTATCGATTGCGAGTGCATTAGAGGCAATCTTTAATTCGTCTGCTTAACCAAGATCACCTAAGCGGCTTTTTGATTGAGAATCTTTTTAGGCTCTTTGTTCTGACGAAGCCCTAAAAGATGACAAACAGCGTAGACAAGCTTTGCTCTGTTCATTGTGTAGAAATGAAACTCTTCAAACCCACGATCGGCTAAATCCATAACCTGTTCTGCAGCAACGGCTGAAGCAACAAGAGAACGGATTTCAGGATCATTTTCCAAGCCTTCAAAACGCGTTGCCAACCATGCTGGAATAGACGCGCCGCACATGTTTGCAAATTTCTCAACCTGAGAGAAATTGTGGACAGGCAAAATACCTGGAACGATTGGAATATAGATCCCCGCTTTGCGCACGCGCTCAACATAACGCTCAAAATGATCGTTATCGAAGAAAAATTGTGTGATCGCGCGCGTGGCACCATTATCAACTTTTCGCTTGAGCATATCGATATCGGTCATGAAATCAGGGCTCTCAGGATGCTTTTCAGGATAAGCTGAAACAGAAATTTCGCATTCACCCATCGCTGTCAATCCAGCCGTCAATTCTGCTGCATTTGCATAACCATCAGCGTGCGGCTGGTATTGAGATCCAATTCCACCTGATGGATCGCCACGCAATGCTACAAAGTGCCGAACACCTGCATCGCGAAATTCTTTCGCAACATCATAAACATCGCCGCGACTTGCATCTACGCACGTTAAATGCGCAGCAGGTGCAACATCTGTTTCCTCAAGAATACGTTTGATAGTGGTAAGTGTCGGCTCTTTTGTCGACCCACCTGCACCATATGTCACAGACACAAATTCAGGTTCAAAAGGTGCAAGCTTGGAAATACTCTCCCATAGCTGCTCTTCCATTTTGCCAGTTTTCGGCGGAAAGAATTCAAATGAGACACGAATTTTGTCACTATTTGCTGGGGCTCCGAAACGGTTGGATAATACCATTTGATTATTTCCTATCTTTACGCAGTACTAGCGCTGTTATCGCCAGCCATTAAAATTCGTGGGTCTTTCCCCAGCCATATCGACACGGTGAGGGTCTTATCTTGACTATTGTTGGATGAAAGATCTGATATTTTTTCAACATCAAGACCATTTGCGGTCATCCATCCGCTCATAATATCATGGCTAAAGCCAAGACGGGCATGGGCAAAATCATTGCGCATATATTCAAGTTCATGCGGTGCAAAGTCGATAATGACCAATCGGCCACCTGGCGCCAGCATTTTACAAGCTTCGTTGATTGCAGGTGCTGGATCATGTAAAAAGTGCAGAACCTGATGGATCACAATAAGATCGAAACTCTCGCGTTCTAGTGCAAGATTAAAAATATCACCCTGACGGACAGATGCATGCGTAATACCTGATTGATCAAGCTTGTCTCGCGCTATCGTTAGCATATCGCGGCTGGCATCTATGCCGAGACCTTTGCGATATTGATCTTTAAATAATTCCAAAATTCGGCCCGTACCGGTACCCAGATCAAGCAAAGAGTCGAACGGATTTTTTCCTATCAATTTGCAAAGTTCAGCTTCTACTTTTGCTTCTGAAACATGATGTTTGCGTATCTCTTCCCACTTCTCAGCATTTTGAGAAAAATACTCTTGCGCGCGACCTGCGCGAGCACTCTTAACCGCCTTCAAACGCTCAACATCATGCTGAAGCATACGATCGTCTTGAGCAACAGCTTCTATGATGCTGTGAATAATGCTTGACGTACGCCCCTCATCAATCAATCTGAAATAGGCCCAAGCACCTTCCTGATAGCGCTCAATCAAGCCAGCTTCACCCAGTAATTTAAGGTGACGAGAAATACGAGGTTGAGACTGACCAAGAATTTCAGTCAGATCGCTTACCGTTAAATCACCATGAGATAAAAGAATTAACAGACGCATACGGGTGGTTTCACCTGCCGCTTTCAGCAGATCAATCGCATCATCCATTTTCAATTTTGGTAAATCTAGCATGCAGCCCTCAAAAAGATATAAAGATATGTTTATATCATTTTCGAGAATAATGCAAGAACCGAATGTAAAAAACCTCGGATAAGTTCGCGCTTATCCGGGGTTTATTTTTAAATTTAAAGCGAGATTAACGCGTCAAACGTTTGTAAGTCACGCGTTTTGGATTAACCGCATCCGCACCAAGGCGACGGATCTTATCTTTTTCATAATCCTCGAAGTTACCTTCGAACCATTCCACATGGCTATCACCTTCAAAGGCAAGAATATGTGTCGCCAGGCGATCAAGGAACATACGATCGTGGGAAATGATAACGGCACAGCCTGCAAAGCTCTCAAGCGCATCTTCAAGCGCTGCCAAGGTTTCAGTATCAAGATCGTTGGTTGGCTCATCGAGTAGAATGACATTACCGCCTGATTTAAGCATCTTCGCCAAATGAACGCGGTTACGTTGACCACCTGATAGATCGCCAACTTTTTGCTGTTGGTCTCCACCTTTAAAATTAAACGATGAGCAATAGGCGCGACTGTTTACTTCATGCTTGCCGAGTTTGATGATGTCATTGCCGCCAGACACCTCTTCCCAAACGGTTTTTCCGCCAGCAAGCGCATCACGTGATTGGTCAACATAAGAAAGTTCAACTGTATCACCAATTGTGATCGAGCCAGAATCAGGCGTTTCCTGACCCGTTATCATGCGGAACAAAGTCGACTTACCTGCGCCGTTTGGCCCGATAACACCGACAATACCGCCGGGCGGCAGTTTAAATTCCAAATTTTCAATCAAAAGCTTGTCGCCATACGCTTTGG
>CAJQOR010000307.1 GCA_905479965.1 uncultured Rhizobiaceae group bacterium
CCTACGCGCTTTATCCGCATTTAACGATCCGTCAAAACATGATGACACCGCTTAAACTGCGAGATTTAAGCGTATCTCAGCGCCTACCATTTATAGGGCCTTTATTAGCGCGCGCAGAGTATAAAGACCTTCTCAGCCAAGTTGATCGCACTGCAAATATTTTAAAAATAACAGAACTACTAGATCGCAAACCCGGGCAATTATCTGGTGGTCAACGCCAACGCGCAGCGCTCGGACGTGCAATGGTTAGAAACCCACTCGCATTTTTAATGGATGAACCATTATCAAATCTTGATGCGGCACTAAGAGTTCACATGCGCGCAGAACTTACCCAACTTCATCAAAGATTGGGTGCAACTTTTGTCTATGTCACGCATGACCAGGCTGAAGCTTTGACCATGTCTGACCGCATGGCCGTGATGATGCATGGCAAGATCTTGCAATATGGACCGCCAGAAGAAATTTACCAAAACCCAACGAGCATCGAAGTTGCCAAATTTATCGGTTCTCCTGCAATCAATATTGTGTCTGCATACGTGAATGACAATGCACAGATATACATCGATAATTTAGTTCTTGATATTTATGTGCCAATTCATGCGACGAAAATTAGTATTGGTGTGCGACCAGAACATTTAAAATTCTGCGACAAAACTCCTACGTCAATATCAGGCTTTGTTCACCACATCGAAAACTTAGGTGCTGATCGATTTTATCATATTAAAATCAAAGATGAACTGCGCCCTGTGATAATCAGATCCGCAGCTGAAAATGGCAAAAGACATCAAAAAGATGATCTGGTGCATTTTGAATTCAATTTAGAACAAACACTCGCCTTCGCGTCTGATGGGATACGTTTGCAAACACATCGCAGACAAATGGATGAGATCGCATCATGACGCCTTCTCGCGCCCATATTTGGTTTGTCAGCCCAGCATTATTGCTGATGTTCTTGATCTTACTATTGCCGATCCTTATCGCCTTTGGCATCAGTTTCACCAGTTTTTCGCTTGGTAATAGCGGTGCGGAATTTGTCGGGTTTAAAAACTATGAGCAAATATTTACCCGCTCAACTTATGAAAAAATGTTTGGTGCCACATTCCGTTATGTCCTCACCGTCGTCCCATTAACGGTTGGCCTTGGACTTGGTGCCGCGCTCTTAATTCATTCGCTCACGCGCTTTGGTGACCTTTATAAAACCATCTACTTTCTTCCCGTCATGTCAGCATTAATTGCAATGGCAATCGTCTGGGAATTTGCCTTTCATCCAACAATTGGCATCATAAACTCAACGCTTGAACGCGGATGCGGCACCTTTCTTGAAAGTTGGAATTGGTACGCAAATGGCTGCAAGAAAACCTTCCCACTTTGGCTGACAAACAGAGATTACGCCATTTGGACGGTGTCATTCATTGGCGTTTGGCAAGGTTTTGGTTTCAATATGGTGCTCTATCTTGCTGGACTTACAGGCATCCCAAAAGAGCTTTATGCCGCTGCTGAAATGGATGGCGCCAAATCTGGTTGGGAACGTTTTAAACTAATAACATGGCCAATGCTTGGACCCACCACAGTCTTTGTCGTCACCATCAGCTTTATCCGCAGCTTTCAAGTTTTCGACATGGTTGAAGCCTTCTATCCGCAAGGTGGTGGGCCTTCGAAATCAGTCTACGTGATGATGTTTGCGATCTACGAAAAAGGCATACAACAAAATCTCATGGGCATCGGCGCCGCGATCACAGTCGTCTTTCTTTTATTCGTCATGTTCCTAACAATTTTGCAACGCTGGCTCGTCGAGCGGAGGACACATTATGTCTGATCAACAAAACACATATCGCTTTTCCACATCCGCTACGATCAAACATGTTATCTTGATATTGGGCGCTCTGATCGTACTTCTACCGTTTTATGTCATGGTGTCATATTCGCTCAAATCTCCTGCGGAAATCATGCAAAATACCGGTGGATTTTTTGGCACACAAATCCCGTTTAGAGATGATTACTGCATCAAGCTTGGCAACGCTGTCGCCGATTGTATGGTCACACCTTGGATTTATAATTACACAACTGCCTTCGATAAAGCGCCGCTTGTTCGATATCTGCTCAACGGTGTAATCGTGACTGCATCCATCTTTTTTATTCAAGTCATCATCGCTCTTCCATGCGCTTATGCACTTGCGAAACTTAAATTCTGGGGTCGTGAGACCGTTTTTGCTTTGGTGCTATTTTGTTTGCTTATACCAGTACATGCGATCGCGCTTCCACTTTATATCATGCTTGCAAAACTTGGCTTAACCAACACATACGCAGCGCTCATTGTTCCGTGGACAATTTCAGTTTTCGGCATATTCCTCATGCGACAGTTTTTCATGACAGTACCGGATGATTTAATCGATGCTGCGCGCATGGACGGCATGGGCGAATATTCGATCATCTGGAACGTCATGCTGCCAACCGCAATACCTGCACTTATGGCATTTGCGATCTTCAGCATAGTTGCGCATTGGAACGATTATTTTTGGCCACGCATCGTTATCACCGGCAACAGAGATCTCTTTACGCCACCTCTTGGTCTTCGCGAGTTTAAAGGCGATGCCGACGGTGACAACTTTGGTCCAATGATGGCGACCGCCGTTATTATTGTAACGCCCCTTCTTGCAGCATTTGCGCTTGCACAACGCAGATTTATTGAAGGGATTACACTTTCAGGAATGAAATAGGGCGCGCTGTAAAGCACGCCCATCACCAAATCCCAGATGGGATCAACAAGGTTCGTATGATCGCTAAACCTAACGAACCTCTCGGCAACAGGAGATAATCTAATGAAAAAAACTCTTTCTGCAATAGCAGTTTCACTTTTTGCAAGTACAACTCTATTTGCAAGTTCTGCAATGGGTGACGACAAAGTCACCATCGAATTTGCGTATCCATATTCACACCTTTTCGATGTAACGTATGAAAAAATCATGCCTGCATTTAATAAGGCTCATCCAAATATCGAAGTAAAATTCCGCGCAACATATGAAAGCTACGAGGATGCATCTAACGTTATTCTGCGTGAAGCCGTTGCAAATGAATTGCCAGATGTAACGATGCAGGGCCTAAACCGTCAGGCAATTCTAGTCGACAAAGGCATTGCAAAATCGCTTGAACCGTTCATCGCCAAAGAAACAGATTTTACAAAGAATGGTTATCACAAAGCCATGCTTGATCTTGGCACGTTTAACGAAAAAGTTTACGGTCTTCCGTTCTCCATTTCATTACCTGTGGGTTACTACAACATGGAAGTGATGGCCAAAGCTGGTATCACTGAAATTGACCAACTGCCAAAGACTTGGGACGAAGTTATCTCAACATGCGAAGCTCTCACAAAAGCTGGCGTTAAAAACCCAATGTTTTGGGGTTGGAACATCACCGGCAACTGGTTCTTGCAAGCGCTTATGTGGAGCCAAGACAAGCCAACAGTCATGGGAACTGATTTTCAACTTGATGAGCCAGAAGGTTTGACAGCACTCAACACAATGAAGTCTATCTTCCGTGGTTGTGAGAT
>CAJQOR010000308.1 GCA_905479965.1 uncultured Rhizobiaceae group bacterium
ATACCAAAAGCAACAACGTCGTCAGCGACGCAACAAAAATCAGAGTATGAATCAAATTAAAATGGCGCATAATAGGTGTTATGGTTACCTAGTTTGCACCAAACGTCAAACCCTAATAAACACGGGCAACTATTCGTTAACCATGTTTAGGAAATATTTAACAAAATGTGGATGACAAATCGTTGTCGTTAGTTAGCCGCTGATTATCCTTGGCGGGCTTTAAAACGAGGATTTGATTTGTTGATGATGTAAACACGACCCTTACGACGAACCAAACGGTTTTCGCGGTGACGGTTTTTAAGTGACTTAAGAGAATTTTTAATTTTCATCTTTTTTTCCACGCCACTTGAAGGCGTTGCTCCTAAATAATCAAAAGCGCGCCAGACGAGGCGCGCCAATCGTTGGGCAGGAAGTAACTTTTTCCATTGTATTTGTCAACATCAAAGCCAGCCGCAGATCAAAAAATTTGTGATCTATTTGAAATTTTTATGGCTTTAAAAAAGTTACATGCCCCATTTTTCGGCCAGCTCTTGCTTCCAATTTGCCGTATAGGTGAATTTTAGCATTACTGTCGGCCGCATGATCTTCCAATTTATTCACGTCATCACCAATAAGGTTCAACATCACGCAATCACTGTGGCGCTTTGCATTTGAAAGCCGCAAGCCGGTAATTGCGCGAATATGTTGTTCAAATTGAGATGTCACACACGCAGCTTCCGTCCAGTGACCGGAATTGTGCACGCGTGGTGCAATCTCGTTGACGCAGATATTAAATTCAGTGTTGTTTGCATTTTCAACAAAGAACTCAACGGCAAATACGCCAACATAATTGAGATGTTCTGCGATCTTCTGCGCATATTCAATCGCAGTTGTGACAACATCACCATGCACATTTGCTGGTACGGTCGATGTGTGCAGGATGTGATTTTTATGTACGTTCTCAGAAATATCAAATGCTTGAAATGATCCATCAATGCCGCGAGCTGCAATGACAGAAACTTCGCAATCAAAGTTTACAAAGGCTTCAAGGATCGCATCTTGATCAGCCATGGCATTTAATGCTGAAGGTAGTTCTGCCGCTGAATCAATTTTAACCTGGCCTTTGCCATCATAGCCAAGGCGCCGTGTCTTTAAAATGGCAGGCAATCCGGTTTGCGCGACACCGTCTTCTAGGTCTTTAAGTGAGTTGACTGCGTGAAACCCTGCGGTTTTTGCACCAATCCCTTGCGCCATCTGTTTTTCCATCAAGCGATCTTGAGAGATTTTAAGCGCTTGTGCGCCCGGGTAAACCGGGATGAGTTTTTCCAAACTTTCGATCGCAAGACTAGGCACATTTTCAAATTCATAAGTGACAACATCACATTGATCGGCAAGGCTTTCGAGCGCAATTTCATCATCGTAAGCTGCAATAATTTGATCATTTGCGACTTGCGCTGCGGGTGCATTTGGATCGGGTTCTAAAATGACCGTTTGATACCCCAATTGAGCTGCAGCCATTGCCAACATCCGGCCCAGCTGCCCACCACCAATAATGCCAATTGTCGAATTAGGTGAAAGTGCTGTCATTCTTATGCGTCGTCCATTGGTTTTTCTGCAATGGAGGCTGAATTTGCAGCGCGCCATTGATCGAGGTTTTTCGCTATTTTTTCATCGCCCAGCGCCATAACGGCGGCTGCCATCAGACCAGCGTTTTTTGCTCCAGCTTTGCCGATAGCCAATGTGCCAACAGGTATACCGCCTGGCATTTGTACAATTGATAAAAGGCTGTCTTGACCTGATAATGCTTTGCTTTCCACTGGAACGCCAAACACTGGTAGTGGGGTTAAAGACGCGACCATACCTGGTAGGTGTGCAGCCCCCCCGGCACCTGCGATAATTACTTTAAATCCTTCATCACGTGCAGACTTTGCGAATTCGTACATCCGGTCAGGTGTTCGGTGTGCGGAGACAATACGCGCATCATATTCAAGTTCCAGCGCGTCAAGAATATCGGCTGCATGCTTCATAGTTGGCCAATCAGATTGGCTCCCCATGATAATGGCAATGGGGGCGGGTGTTGTGTTGGTCAAAGTATTGGTCCTGTTCAGGCGATGATATCTGGAATAATTTGGTCTTCGATTTTGCTAATTCTGTCTTTTATAACGAGTTTTTTCTTTTTCATACGCTGAATTGAAAGAGCATCAGATCCTGTTTCAATCATTGCTGTGATCGCAAGATCATAGTCTGCATGCTCGTGTTTGAGTTTAGCCATTTGCATTTTTAACTCAACTTGGTCTTGGTCGGCCATTTAAACACCCATATGTCTCAATTTCGAATAGACGTATTTATTGAACAATATAATTTAATAATAAATTATTATCGATAAGAAATTCCCTTCGACAATTGCGCAGACACATGGCACACTTCTTATGCCAAATCTAGTTTCTCTTTATTTCGGCTAAAGTCAGACTTTTAATCAAGGAGAAAATATATGTCATTTGAAACACATCTTGCATCACTTGAGGCCAAGCATTCCGCTTTGGAAAATGAGCTAGCAACACTGCTTAACCGTCCTCAACCGCAAGAAGAACTTGTCATTGATTTAAAGCGAAAAAAACTAAAACTTAAAGATAAAATGGAAATGTTACGAACGACGAATTAGTTGTGTAACCCTTTGTTTTTAATCTAATTAAGCTGGCTCGGCCCAGAATTGGTCGAGCCAAATATTCAGTCTATTAAAACCATCATGACTGATCGAATAAAATCTGCGGGTTCCTTCATTTTTTACCTCAACCAATCCGCTATCAAGCAGCGCCTTTAAATGTTGAGAAACGGCTGGCCTGCTAATCGGCAATCCTTTTGCTAATTCATTAACAGTTTGTGGCCCTCTTAAAAGCTCTTCAAGAAGGTATCTGCGATTCGCATCAGCTATTGCGGAAAATGGATCTATATTTGGCATATTCTCAAGCTAATTTAATTTATTGTGCGATGCAAGAGGATTGTGCGTCGCAATATTTACTATTTAAATGGTTAGCCCACAAAACCATCGTATATGAGTTTAGCGCCCGTTATAAACATCAATGCATACATGAATGGAAAGAAGATGTTTGCTGACATGCGCTTGATAATCCAGGCGCCGCATAATGTTGCGACGACCGCAATTGGCATTAGCAAAAATGAAGATTGCAGGTTTGTTGTATCAAATTGACCAAGTGCAAAATAGGGAACCAGTTTGATGACATTGACTATGAAAAAGAACCGCACACTCGTGCCTGTATAAATGCGTGGTGTTTGACCTAAGGGAAGTGTGTAAACCTGATAGGGTGGCCCTCCCGCATGGGAGACAAAACTTGTATACCCTGCTACGGCTCCCCAAAACCTCCCAGCCAAAGCGTTAGCGGGTTTTGGGCTTTGTTCTTTTTTTCTGTTGGCAAATTTTATAATCAAAAAGTAGAGCACGAAAATAACGGAGATAAAGCCGACAATTAACCGTACTAAATTCTCGTCGATATATGCGGCTGTTAAGCCGCCAATAGCAATGCCAACAATAGCACCGGGGATCATGATTTTTAATAGTTTCAAATCAAAGTCTTTGCGCCAAGACCACAAACTGAAAATGTCCATGATTATAAGGATTGGCAGTAATATAGCGGCAGCTTGCACAGGCGGCATTGTTATCGCCATGATCGGCACCCCAAGCATTCCCATTACACCGCCCAAGCCCCCTTTGGAAAGGCCGGTCAATATCACGGCAATCAGCGCGCAAGTTAAAACTAATGGGTCACTTGTGAGGAACATCCTTGAACTCCTTGGTTCTAAGGTTTATCGGGTAATAGATAATAAAGAATGCTTCAATGGAAAATGCGCCATTGATCATACATATAAACAACTGAACAGATTGTAAGCCAAATGACTTTGACACCAAATCGCTGCAGACTTGTACTCATCACCCCTGATTTAGAGGAGCTCTCAGAGTTAAAAGAATGCGTAGAAAATGCGCTTCGAGGTGGCGACGTTGCATCTGTCATTATTCCGCAGCGGCAATTGGATGAACAGACATTTCAATCTTTTGCCGAAATTTTAGTGCCAATTATACAAAATTCTGATGCGGCGGCGCTCATTGCTGGCGATACGCGTATCATGGGACGTGTAAAAGCCGATGGTGTTCATGTTGTTGGAAATGCTGAGGATGTTTACGATGCTGTGCAGGATTTTGCACCGCAAAAGATTGTCGGAGGTGGAAATGCCAAAGATCGTCATGCCGCTCTATCAATTGGTGATACGCAGCCAGACTATTTGTTCTTTGGTAAAATCGACGGTGATATCAAACCTGAAGCGCACCGCAAGAATTTGGCTTTGGGGCAGTGGTGGGCTGATTTTGTTGAAATGCCGTGTATCGTCGCGGGCGGCAGTCATATTGATAGTGTAGAACAAGTGGCGGAAACTGGATGCGATTTCATCGCTCTTGGAAAAGCTGTATTTTCAAAACCTGATGAAGCTGCGTTAAAGGTATCAGAAATAAATGCTATTCTTGACGAAAAAGCGCCACGATTTGACGCTTAAATGGCTCTCACCTTTAAATATACATCTTTGATTTGTTGCAGATACTGGAGAACTTAATGTCAAAATATAGATTGGTGCCATTTGCCATGCTTATATTTATTAGTTTTTCAAACGCGCACGCACAGTTTGTGCCAGTTCCAAACGATGAAAATTCAGACAAAAGTGCGACACCACCGAATTTAAAAGTGCTCAAAACTATTCCAAGTGCACCTTTTGAAGACTTAAGTGCTTTTCAAGTCCCTGAACAAACGCAATCGGGCAAAACAAATCGTGTTGTCTCCAAGGAAATTGACGAGGCAGCTTGGCTACCTTTTGGAGCTTTCCAACGCGGGCAATATCTAACGGCGATGGAGCTTGCATTGCCACGCGCACAATTGGGTGACCCTGCAGCGCAAACACTTTTAGCTGAATTATTTGCGGAGGGGTTTGGTGTTGGTCGAAGCATGGATGATGCTGTTTTTTGGTATGATCAGGCAGCAAAAAACGGTGACCCTGCAGCTCAGTATAAGCTCGCTCTCTTGCTAACCGATGGCAAATACATAAAGCGAAATGATGCGCGTGCGCGCAAATTGATGCAGCAGTCAGCTGAGGCGGGAAATTCAAAGGCGCAATTTAATTATGCGCAATTGCTTGTTGCGGATAAACCCGGCACTGTTGGAATTCGTGAAGCATTGCCGTTTTTTGAAAAGTCTGCGGCGCGCGGTGTACCTGATGCGCAATATGCTTTGTCGCAAATTTATATCAATGCGCTTGATGTTGATGAGAATAAACGCGCTATTGCGCGACGACATTTAATTTCAGCGGCACGCGCAGGATATGACACTGCTCGGCTGGACCTAGCTATCTGGTTGATCGATGGCGTTGGTGGCGATCGTGATTTTGAAGCTGGTTTTGAATGGATGAGTTTAGCTGCGCTCAAAGGCAATGTTATTGCCCAAAATCGATTGGCGCATCTTTTTATTCAAGCCATTGGAACAAGGGGCGATCCAATTGAAGCTGGTAAATGGTACATAATCTCGCGTCGGGCTGGACTTGAGGATGCTAGCCTTGAGGATTTTTATCAGGGGCTAACAGTTGAACAGCAAAAAGAAGCATTGGCTGCAGCGAATGAGCTGCGTTTTTAACCATTCATATCGACTAAGGCTTGAAAATCAGCACGTTTTGTGTTCTTGAAGCGGCAATTGCCCCAATTCTGTTCGGGCTTCTCTCAATATATTGGAATATATCCATGAAAATTAACGGTAATGAAATCCGCCCTGGAAATGTTATTCAGCACAATGGTGGCCTTTGGGCAGCTGTGAAAACAAATGCTGTTAAGCCAGGTAAAGGCGGTGCATTTAATCAGGTTGAACTGAAAAACCTCATCGATGGCACAAAGCTAAATGAGCGCTTCCGTGCAAACGAAACTGTTGAGCGTGTTCGCTTGGAGCAAAAAGATTTTCAATATCTTTATGCGCAGGATGATATGCTTGTTTTCATGGATACAGAAAGCTACGAGCAGCTTGAACTTCAGGCTGAGTTTGTTGGCGATCGCTCAGCATTCTTGCAAGACGGTATGATGGTCACAGTTGAATTGTTTGAAGAAAAAGCAATTGGCGTGCGTTTGCCTGACCAGGTTACTTTGGAAATCGCTGAAGCTGATCCTGTTGTTAAAGGTCAAACAGCTGCATCTTCTTATAAACCAGCAGTATTGGAAAATGGCGTGCGAATTCTTGTGCCACCATTTATTTCTTCAGGTGAAAAAGTGATCGTGGATACAAACGAGTTAACTTACGTTCGCCGCTCAGAATAGTTACGCGACTGTTCTTTTTAGCGCAAAACAAACATAGAGATTTTTT
>CAJQOR010000309.1 GCA_905479965.1 uncultured Rhizobiaceae group bacterium
CGGTTAAACTTGCACTTTCAGACGGTCAGTTGACTTTGACCGTCAACAACCCAGATTCAGGTACAGCGACCGAAGAATTGGCCGTGGGCTATGATGACGACCCAATTGATATCGGCTTTAACGCGAAATACCTCTTGGATATCACCAATCAGCTTTCAGGTTCTGACGCAGTATTTTTGCTTGCTGACCCGGGTTCACCGACACTTGTTCATGACACAGCAGGCGATGATGCGCT
The DNA here is from genome assembly GCA_905479965.1 of uncultured Rhizobiaceae group bacterium. Next base: position 236 of record CAJQOR010000309.1, read on the forward strand.
TTATGTTCTCATGCCGATGCGTGTTTAAGGGCTCGTTTAAAAGGCGCTTTGATTAGTGACCGATAAAGTTTACATCACTCAGCTTAAACTTGATAAGTTTCGAAACTATCTCACTCTAAAGCAAGATTTTAGTTTTCGTCATGTGGTGTTAACTGGTGAAAATGGCTCGGGCAAAACCAATCTCATGGAAGCCGTTTCGTTGCTCACACCTGGGCGTGGTATTCGGCGTAGCGCCTATGTAGATTTTCCTTACCGGTCAATATTAAATCAAGTCGAAACATCAGCAAATAACGGATCTTTCTCTGTTTTCGCAAAGATTGAAGGTATGTGCGGTGAGGTTGATATCGGAACCGGTTTAAGCATAGATGAACCCGGTTCACGACGCATTCGCATTAACGGTACCAACACCAAAACCAATGATGAGTTATTAGATCATGCCCGTATTTTATGGCTAACTCCAGCTATGGACGGATTGTTCACCGGGGGTGCGGGTGATCGGCGTCGTTTTTTGGATCGATTGGTTTTAGCGATTGATCCAAGCCACGGTAAACGCTCCTTGTCTTATGAACGTGCAATGCGCAGTCGTAATAAACTGCTTTCAGAAGGTCGGCTAGACCCTGTATGGCTTGATGGCATTGAACAGCAAATGGCAGAGCTCGGCATTGCCATTGCGTCAGCTCGCCACGAATTTATCAATATGCTGAGTGGGCTTGTAAATGTGAATTCTGAAGATGAGAGCTTTCCAAAAGCTCTTTTAAGCTTAAACGGATTTGACATGGCCGAAGGCGATCTACCTGCCGTTGATAAAGAGCAGAATTTCATAGAATATTTGCGCGAAACACGACATCGCGATGCGGCCGCTGGGCGATCATTAACGGGTCCACACAAAGCGGACTTGATCGTATTTCATGACAAGAAAAACATGCCCGCAGGCAGCTGTTCTACTGGTGAACAAAAAGCGCTCTTGATTGGCCTCATCCTCGCACACGCCAGGCTTGTCAAAAATCTCACAGGTTATGCACCAATATTGTTGTTGGACGAAATAGCGGCTCATTTGGATGAGAAACGTCGCGCTTCTTTGTTTGACTTAATCGATAATTTGAACTGTCAGGCCTTTATGACAGGTACTGATCGAACTATGTTTGATGCGCTGGGTGAACGCGCACAGTATTTTAATGTTACAGATGGACAACTCACCGCAGTTGGTTAGGCAGAATAAGATGGCTGAAAAATTAGACGGTTCTGAAATTGAACGATACGCCCGTCATATTATTTTGCCCGAGATTGGTGGCATTGGTCAGCAAAAACTTAAATCTGCGAAAGTAGCTATCTTAGGTGCAGGTGGTTTGGGTTCACCCGTCATAGCCTATTTAGCTGCAGCTGGGGTTGGCACCATTGGCATCATTGATGACGATGAAGTTTCATTATCCAATCTGCAACGCCAGATCATTCATGATAGCAATCAGGTGAACAACCTAAAGGTTGAAAGCGCAACGCTGAGCGTGAAACGAATCAATCCAAATGTTCGTGTTCATGAACACAATGTACGATTGACCGGCGAAAATGCAGCAAAACTCCTCAAAGACTACGATCTTATTGTTGATGGTGCAGACCACTTCGCAACGCGATACGTTTTGGCAGATGCAGCATCTGAATTAAAAATTCCCATGGTTATGGCAGCGGTGGGACGCTTTGATGGCTCCATCACAGTTTTTAAGCCTTATGAAAATGACAATCCGTCCATTTATGATCTTTATCCCGATGCGCCACCGGATGGATTATTACCCTCATGCGCAGAAGCTGGGATAATCGGTGCATTGACCGGAGTAATTGGGACTTTACAAGCGATGGAAGTGATAAAACTAATCACTGATATCGGTGAGCCATTGGTGGGGCGTTTGATGCTCTATGATGGTTTGGCGGCGCGATTTGACGAGATTAACTACAAACGCCTTGATAAAAATTAATATAAGTAAAGCCCATCTTTCAAAAACGTAATGCTACATGAAGGCATTGTAACTTGAGTTCACGATAATTTACAAACATCCTCAAAGTGTCGAAACAAACACTTAAGAGGATCAAAATTATGAAGAAAACTCAAACACTTATCATCATTCTCATGGCTGGACTTGTTGCCGCGACTTCTGTGAATGCCGCGCCTATGAAGCAAAATGACTCCAACCGCCCAGTGGCTGCCATTGCCGCCGATCTTGATGTGACCACGCAACAATTTGTTGAATGCTTTCATAACGTCACCCCCGCTCCCAAGGGAACCAAAGCATCAGGGGCACGCAAACGCTCGAACAAAGCGATCTTGCTTCCATGTCTTCAAGACGCAAATCCATCGATCTCAAATGCGAAATTGGACAGCGTGATGGATAAGTATCGTCCCGAAGGCCGTGTCGCCGGCAACTAGTTTTTTCAAACAAAATTTAAGCCGACCGGATCATTCAGACACGGTCGGTTTTTTGAAACCTTAATTGATGACCTTGCGGCACAATAAAGTGTTATCTGTTTCAAGGTCTGCCCCCCAAATCAGCTCCGCATCGCTCACCCAATTAATTCGATCATAGCCATCTTTCGGGCTCACTTGTCGCTCCGAATATGCGGTCGCATTCATCCATGAGCTATCATCAAAGGAGGCTAATTTCCATCCATCTGGTTCTGCCGTTTGTGTAAAGTTACACTTACCAGAACCCGCAACTGGATTTGCCTCTTTGGCGCATGATTTATCGGATGGACCATTATGGGTAACCATGCATTTCCAACTCTCATCAGTCACCGCGATTGTTTGTCCTGCCCCATCTTTAAATTGAGCAATGAAACCACCGTCACCCATTTGCTGTTTGCGACTGCCGATATATTCAAGACCAGTATCGTTTTCTTTAAAGTCTTTGACAACAAAATTTAAAACAAATGGGCGTTCAGCTTCAAACGAGAAGCTCTCAGCATTAAACGAACGTTCCGTTGTAATTGAAACAGAGTCTTCGGCGATTTTTGTTTCACCTAGATAGAATGAAAACCAATTATCTGCCCAGACATCAACGCTGATAGTATCAGCCTGTGCCGCGCCCAAAAGGCCTGCAAATACAATTGCAGTTGAAAGAAGTTTTTTCATCGTGAAGTATCCTAATATGTGCCACCAACATAATAGGAATATCGCACTTGCGTGATCCACCCAAGTTAATTTTTGTTTAGGTTTGTAACCTAGTCTTGAGCAGGAAGCACCATATCAGGTGGTCTGTGGCCATCAAAGAAAGTGCGGATATTGATGATAACAGCATTCCCCATATCGATTCGGCCTTCAATTGTTGCCGACCCCATATGTGGCATGATTGTTACCTTGCCGCTTTTTGCAAGCTGAACAAGCTTTTCGTTCACGGAAGGCTCATGTTCAAATACATCCAAACCAGCGCCAGCTATTTTTTCGTCCTGTAAAGCCCTAATCATCGCATCTTCATCGATGATTTCACCACGTGCTGTGTTGACGATATAGCTACCAGGTTTCATTAAGGCGATGCGCTCGGCTGACAATAGATGATAAGTCTCGGGCGTTGACGGGCAATTGACAGAGACAATATCAACCGTCTTTAGCATTTCATCAAGATCAGTCCAATGTGTCGCTTCAAGCTGATCGTGTGTTGTTTTATCGATCTTCTGACGATTATGATAATGGATATCAAGACCAAAGGCTTTGGCGCGTTTTGCAACGGCTGTCCCCACACGCCCCATACCAATGATGCCGAGTTTTTTTCCGGATAT
>CAJQOR010000310.1 GCA_905479965.1 uncultured Rhizobiaceae group bacterium
CACACAAAGCCCAAGCGGCTGGCGTTTTGTGTAGACAAAATCCTCACCAAGTTGAATATGTTCCCCTGTTAAAGAACCGGCTAAACCGCCGAAATATTCAAGTGCATCTGCACCACTTGTGGCATCGGCAATGATGGTTTCCTGAATTGGCTTACCCGTATCATAGGTCTCCAATATGCTCAGCTCTTCATTGCGCTCGCGAATAATATCCGCAGCTTTGCGCAAAATTCGACCGCGCTCAGTACCTGTCATCTTTGCCCATGCACGCTGACCAACCTTGGCGGACGCAATGGCCTTTTCAAGGATATCTGACGTTGCGGAATGCAGTTTTGCAACGACCTCTCCAGTTGCTGCAAATGTGCAAACAATCTCCTGCCCTTGCGTATCCTCAACATATTCACCATTGATAAAATGGCTGGCCTTGGGTTGGCACTTAAAATTCATGTTAATCCAATCAGATTTTGATTATTCAGCGGGTTTCCAGCGCAATGGTTCATAAGAAACCATTGCATGGGTTTTATAGGCTTCGCGAGACGTCAGACGTTCGTAATATCGATCGATATTGGGCGTGCTTGTCCGTAGGAATTCCAATTCATAATAACGATATAAAACTGTTCCTACTATGATATCTGCATAGGTGAAATCCTCCCCGGCAATAAACGGACCCTCACCTAGCCTGTCATCAAGCATAGTTGCCAATGTCGCCATCTTTGACGCAGCTTCATCTAAGGCTTCCTGATCGAGCGTTGCAGGATCGTATCTAACAAGCGGGTAGAAAAGATCACTCAGTAACAGCGGCGAAAATGTTGTCTTATTCCACTCAGCCCACATGTCAATTTCAGCGCGTTTTTTAGGATCTCGGGGATAAAAACTCTGATCGGCATATTTGTGAGATAGATATCGCACAATAGCTGCGCTCTCAAACATTGTCAGATCGCCGTCTTTCATCACAGGCACCAATCCGTTTGGGTTCATAGCAAGATAGTCAGACGTATCAGTTCCACCAAAGGCACCACCAATGTCACGGCGTTTATGCACGAGACCAAGTTCAGCAACAGCCCACATAACGATTTGTACGTTAAGAGACGTATCTCTTCCTAAAATTTCGATCATAGTCTTTCCTTATCAATCTCCCGAAAAATTAGTCTCGGGGAAAACGTTGGTTAGATTCAACAACATTTAAATCCATATGATTGCGCATATAGCGCTCAGATGCTTTCTGCAATGGTTGATAATCCCAAGGGTAATAATCTCCATTGCGAAGTGCTTCATAAACAACCCAACGCCGCGCCTGACTTTCGCGAACAGCAGCATCATATAAATCCAAATTCCAACGTTCATCTGCTTGCTTTGAAAACTCAGCTAATATGTCGCCATACTTCGGATCGTTCGCAAGATTATTAAGCTCGTGCGGATCATCTGACAAGTTAAACAATTGATCCGGATCAAGAGCGCAACGATTAAACTTCCAATCACCCTGCCGCAGCGAAACCAGCGGCGCGTATGAGGCTTCCGCTGCATATTCCATCGCAACTGGTGTTTTTCGTTTCCCACCATGGGCATATGGCAACAAGCTTTCACCATCAGTCCAAGGCAAAACTTCATCCATGGAAATACCCGCGATATCACACAGCGTTGGCGTAATATCAATATTTGATACTGGTTCGCTAACCAATTTAGGTTCAGTATCTGGCAGCTTCATCATAATTGGAACGCGCGCGGAACCTTCGTAAAAACACATTTTAAACCACAAACCGCGTTCACCAAGCATGTCGCCATGATCAGACAAGAACAGAATAATTGCTTCTTGTCCGGTGGTTTCAACAGCCTCCATCACCTCTCCAATTTTATCATCCAGATATGAAATATTGGCGAAATATGCGCGGCGAGATTTTTGGATATCCTCTTTTGTGATATCAAAATTTCGCCAGTCATTTGCATCAAAAATACGTTTTGCATGAGGATCATGGTCATCGTAATCCATTGCCGGAATTGTTGGCAACAGATGCTCACAATCCTCGTATAGATCCCAGTATTTCTGACGCGCAACATAAGGATCATGTGGATGAGTGAAGCTAACAGTTAAACACCAAGGACGTGCGTCATGACCTCGGGCTAAATCATAAACTTTGCGCACCGCATTATAGGCTACTTCATCATCATATTCCATTTGATTGGAAATCTCAGCAACTCCTGCACCAGTTACTGAACCCATGTTGTGATACCACCAATCTATTCGCTCACCAGGCTTGCGATAATCGGGGGTCCAACCAAAATCTGCAGGGTAAATATCAGTGGTCAACCTTTCTTCAAACCCATGCATTTGATCAGGCCCAACAAAATGCATTTTGCCTGAAAGGCAGGTTTGATAACCCGCACGTCTTAGATGGTGTGCATAGGTGGGGATGTCAGAACAAAACTCCGCTGCATTATCAAATACACGTGTTCTATGCGGCAATTGCCCGGACATAAATGAGGCACGTCCAGGCGCACATAAAGGCGAAGCTGTATAAGAGTTTTCAAAACGAACGGACTGCGCAGCAAGTTTCTTTAAATTTGGTGCATGCAACCATTCGGCAGGACCATCAGGAAAAAAAGTTCCATTCAACTGATCCACCATAAAAATCAAAATATTTGGCTTGGTCACGTATGTGCCCCCCACAGAATCTAAATGTATGAATTAAATATATTGCTCTCCACCGCAAAATGTCTATTCAATAAGCGACACATTTGACTTTGTAGACTGATGAGGAATTTTCATGGCGTACAAACCCAATTCTGATGAGGCAAGAGATGTTGCCTATCACATGCATGGTTACACCAATGCAAAAAAGCATACTGAACTCGGTCCACTTATTATCGAGCGCGGCGATGGTATTTATGTATACGATAATGAGGGTAATAAATATATAGAAGCCATGTCCGGTCTATGGTCCGCAGGTCTTGGCTTCAGCGAAAAACGCCTCGCAGATGTGGCTTATGCACAAATGCTCAAATTGCCATTCTATCACAACTTTACCCATAAATCGCATGGACCTGCAATTGATCTTGCTGAAAAGTTAATCGACATTGCCCCTGTTCCCATGAGCAAGGCTTTCTTCACCAATTCAGGCTCTGAGGCAATTGATACTGCGCTCAAAATGATCTGGTATCGTTCCAACGCAATGGGAAAACCTGATAAGAAAAAGATCATTGTGCGCAAACGTGCCTATCACGGTGTGACAATCGCTTCGAGCTGTCTAACGAGCCTTCCCAACAATCACAGGTCGTTTGATTTAATTGTGCCCGATGTGCTGCGCCTCACCTGCCCGCATTACTATAAAGATGGCCTCCCTGACGAGAGCGAAACAGAATTTGCCACTAGGTTAGCTCAAGAACTTGATGATCTCATCCAAGCCGAGGGCCCTGACACCATCGCAGCAATGTTTGCTGAGCCCGCCATGGGTGCAGGCGGTGTGGTAATCCCACCAGAAACTTATTGGGAAAAAATCCAAGCAGTCTTGAATAAATATGACATTCTTCTCGTTGCAGACGAGGTCATTAATGGTTTCGGTCGAACAGGAAAAATGTTTGGATGCGAAACCTATGACATCAAGCCTGACATGATGACGCTTTCAAAACAGATCACGTCATCTTATTTGCCGCTATCTGCGCTTTTAATAAATGACAGAGTTTTTGAACCCATTGCAGAGCAAAGTGATGAAATTGGTGTATTTGGACACGGGTTTACCGCAGGTGGCCATCCAACCCCCGCGGTCGTTGCTTTAGAAACCATTCGTATCATCGAAGATGATAACCTTGTTGAAAACAGCAAGGTCAACGGTGCAAAATTCATCAAAGGTTTAAACGATCTTGCCGACCATCCGCTTGTGGGTGAAGTTCGCGGTGTAGGACTGGTTGCAGCAATTGAACTTGTAATTGACAAGGGCGAAAAGACCGCATTAGAGCCAACAGGACGTCTTGGCGCGATGGTTGCCGCTGAGCTGCAAAAAAATGGCGTAATTGTCCGCGCAATGATGGATGCGATCGCATTTTGCCCACCAATGATCATCAATAATGAGCAAATCGAAGAATTATTAAGCAAAATATTAAAATCTCTCGATTCCGCCAAAAATGTCGTATTTGAACAATAATTCAAATTTTTGATGCAATTATGGACAATAGCTCAACTTATAGCCAGCATAAGTAATGCTAATTTTTAACCCAATACAAGAATAGTTTTCTAACAAATAAAAATAACGAATGGATAATTTCTGAAATTAACGATAAAAATGAAATAAATATCTAAATGCTTAACGAACACGCAGATGCCATTGCATAATTATATTGAGCAGTTATCGTTCAGACCATAAATTATAAAAAATTAAATTGGGATACACAGTTTATGCAGGGAATTCCTGGCGCAGCGGTCAGATTTGAACGCGTCCAGAAAAGTTACGATGGGGAAAATCTCGTCGTAAAAGATCTAAACCTTGATATCGCCCCAGGCGAGTTCTTGACGATGCTTGGACCGTCAGGATCGGGTAAAACAACTTGTCTAATGATGTTGGCTGGATTTGAGCCCGCAACAAACGGCGAAATTTATCTAAATGATCGGCCGATTAATAACGTTCCGCCATTCAAACGCGGAATTGGTATGGTTTTCCAAAACTACG
>CAJQOR010000311.1 GCA_905479965.1 uncultured Rhizobiaceae group bacterium
TTTCTTTTTAGGAGCTGCTTTTTTCTTTTTTGGCTTTTCTTCTGCAGCAGTTTCTGCTTCATCATCTGCAGTTAATTGCTCTTTTGTCACTGTCTCATCTTTGATGTCGATCAAAGTCATGATGTGATCAATTGTTTTTTCTTCAAAGATCGGTGCACGAAGTGACTGAGCCGCACCAGGTGTTTTTTGGAAATACTCGTAGATTTCTTTCTCTTGACCTGGGAACTGGCGAACTTGTTCGAACAATGCGCGCTGTAGTTCATCTTCCGTAACATCAATATCAGCTGTTTCGCCGATTTTAGACAGAACAAGACCTAGACGAACACGACGTTCTGCAAGTTCTTTGTACTCTACACGAGCTTCGTCTTCGGTTGTGTCTTCGTCAGCAAATGTTTTGTTGTTTTGCTCAAGATCAGTTTCAACCTGACGCCAGATGCTATCAAACTCAGAATCAATCAGTTTCTGAGGAGCTTCAAACTGGTGCAACTCATCCATTTGATCCAAAATCTGACGTTTAACTTTTTGACGTGTGATCTGACCGTATTGACCTTCGATTTGTTCACGAACAACTTCACGAAGTTTTTCAGCTGAATCAAGACCTAGGTTTTTAGCAAGTTCATCGTTGATTTCAATTTCGCCAGCTGAAGCAACTTCTTTAACAGTAATGCTAAATTTTGCTTCCTTACCAGCAAGATCAGCAGCTTGGTAATCTTCAGGGAAGTTCACAGTTACCACTGTTTCATCACCAGCTTTAACGCCAATCAATTGATCTTCAAAACCAGGAATGAACTGGTTTGAACCCAGAACCAATTGCGCGTCATCTGCAGCGCCGCCTTCAAATGCAACGTCATCGATCTTACCAAGGTAATCCATAGTAACGCGGTCGCCGCTTGCAGCTTTACCTTTTTTGGTCTCGTAAGTTACAGCACTTGCTGCAACACGCTTGACCTGATCTTCGACTTCGCTCTCTTCAATTTCAACGACTTGACGCGTAACTGTAAGCTTAGACAAGTTCGCAACATCAAATTCAGGGATCACTTCGTAAGCGATATTAAATTCGAAGTCTTTTTTTGCTGCTAGAATTTCTTCTGCTTCATCCTGATCTTCAGTCATTGTAATGTCGGGCTGAGTAGCTGACTTTTCACCACGATCTGACAAGATTTCAGTTGGACGTTTTTGGATTAGCTCATTGACAAGTTCAGCCATTATTGATTTGCCGTATGTCTTCTTCATATGAGACATAGGCACTTTACCTGGACGGAAACCATTCAAACGAACTTTGTCTTTTGCATCGGCCAGACGCTCATTAAGTTGAGCTTCCATGTCTTTCGCAGGAATTACGACTTTAAGTTCGCGCTTCAATCCTTCAACGAGCGTTTCAGTAACTTGCATATTAAACTTCCTATCAAACCGATGATAAACCGGAGAATTATCTAATCTATGTAGCTGGATTTTCCGACAATCCAAAAGGCCCACTATAGTGAGAAACGAGTTTACTCAGAGCATGATTAACACATGAAAGTGTAAACCACGCTCTGAGCAAAAAATCTTGGTACGGGTGAGAAGACTCGAACTTCCACATCTTGCGATACTGGAACCTAAATCCAGCGCGTCTACCAATTCCGCCACACCCGCGTCGAAGGGCCTGATACCCAGTAAATAATCAGATGTCAACGCACGTTAGAGATAATAATTGAACATCAGGCGAATTAATTTCTAACATGACGAATTGGACCTATTATATGCATAAAAACCACCCTTAATAAGTGTCATTAAATGATAGGTGTTTGAATTCCAAATATGCTCATAAAATTGGATCATTTTTAGATATGCAAATTGCGCATAGCTCTTATTCGTATATTGCACTGCACAAATTAAAAAAATGTATTATATTCAAATCATCAGAGGCACAGGGATGCACCTGACGAACGTAAAGGAAAATATAAAATGAACATCCGTAATTCATACAAAAACTGGCGCGACTACCGCAAGACAGTAAATGAACTAAATGCTTTGTCTACTCGCGAACTTTCAGATCTTGGCATCAATCGCCACGACATCCGCACGATCGCTCGTACGAACCAACTGTAATTTAAATTCGGATCGGCAATATCCTCCTCCCATTGCCGATACGAGATGACTGACAAATCATCCTCCTCCCGATATGTCAGTCTTTGAAAGTGACGCCCACCTATCCTCCTCCCAGGTGGGCGTTATTCAAAATTCGAATTCGCGGCAGCAATATCCTCCTCCCATTGCTGCACGATGTGACCGGCAACATCCTCCTCCCAGTTGTTGGTCGAAAAAAAAAGCGTTCATTGCACCTCCTCCCGCAATGAACGCTATTTTTTTATCTTCTTCTAAATTCAACGCATCTGACAAATATATACTGAGACTTTTGTCTCAATAGTCTCTTCACAGAATAAGATTGCTGGCTTAAAGAGCTAAATATGACACATTCACAAAACACAACACATAAACCGGTACACATTATCGGTGGCGGTCTTGCAGGATCTGAAGCTGCTTGGCAAATTGCCTCTCGCGACATTCCGGTGGTTTTACATGAAATGCGACCTGTCACTCCGACAAATGCCCATAAAACCGATGGTTTGGCAGAACTTGTTTGTTCTAATTCATTTAGATCAGATGATTCTGAAAACAATGCAGTCGGCGTACTTCATGCGGAAATGCGCTTGGCAAACTCTCTGATCTTGCGCTGCGCTGATGCAAATCAAGTGCCTGCAGGTGGTGCGCTCGCAGTAGATCGCGAAGGTTTTTCACAACATGTCACGCAAGAATTGGAAAAACACCCCCTCATAACGATTGAACGCGAGGAAGTTGGCGCTTTACCCCAAAGTGATTGGGACAAAACCATCATCGCGACGGGTCCGCTAACCGCAGCAAACCTTGCTGAAGCTATTCAGGCTGAAACCGATAGCGATGCGTTGGCCTTTTTTGATGCGATTGCACCGATTATTCACACAGATACCATTGATATGGATATCTGCT
>CAJQOR010000312.1 GCA_905479965.1 uncultured Rhizobiaceae group bacterium
GGACCCTTATTTTTGGGTGCGCATACAAAAATCTGACGAAGGCGAGATCATCGTAACGGATTTCAATCCAGGCAGCCTCCCGCAACTCACGCTCAATATTGCATTACGTAAAGCTGTCAAGCAGCTCTACTCACCGACACCTGACAACATTACGTTTAAAAATGTTATCCCAGTAAAATCAACTGGTGCACAACCGCTGCCCTCTTATGAGGGGCCAGTTAACACCATTCGCGCTGCCTGCGAAGGGTTTGCCCGAACAAGTCGAAAAGTTGTTAGCTCATTCCGTGTTGTGCCTGAAGGTCGTAAGTTTAACGTCGTTGTTGCTTTAAGTTAAAACTATTCAGGTATTGTAAGGTTCGCATATTCGCTCACGCTGGTATTGCGAATGTCGTCAATGTGTCCGAGTTGGTTCTGATCGCAATATTGGCTTAAACCACGATTAATCGTGCAGGCAATTGTTGGCCCTTGATAGATCATGCCTGTATAAAGCTGAATTAAGTCAGCGCCTGCCTTCATTTTCTCTAGCGCAGATGAGGTATCTTCGACACCGCCAACACCAATAATTGGAAAGTCATTGCCGAGTCGCTGCCGCATTTTTGCTAGCACAATATTGGAGCGCTGCAAAATAGGTCGACCTGAAAGCCCGCCAGATTCTGAACTTGCAGACCGGTTTTTAAGCCCTTTGCGCGAAAGTGTCGTATTGGAAATGATAATGCCATCAAGTTTATGCGCCAGCACTTCACCGGAAATATCATCAAGGCCTTCTTCGGTAAGGTCCGGCGCAATCTTCAAGAAAAGCGGAATTTTCTTTTGGCTCGTTTCAGCCAATTGATCGCGTTCTGACATGCATCTTTCGAGTAACTTCCCAAGGCTTTCCTTTGCTTGCAAGTCGCGTAACCCAGGCGTATTTGGTGATGAAATATTGGCTGAGAAATAATCAGCGAATTTGTAAAATGCGCGAATGCCTTTTATATAATCGTCCACCATATCCGAACTGGTTTTATTGGCCCCGATGTTGACACCTATAATACCTGGTCGATCTGAAATCGAGTTTAAGCGTGAGAGGGCAACCTCATGACCTTCATTGTTAAACCCGAGCCGATTAATGACGGCATGATCTTCAGGCAATCTAAAAATACGAGGTTTTGGGTTGCCGCTCTGAGGCAATGGTGTGATCGTCCCAACTTCGGTAAAACTAAAACCCATTTTTAATACCGCCACCGGTACCTCGGCATTTTTATCAAACCCTGCGGCCATCCCGACGGGGTTTTTAAACTCAAGCCCTGCAATGCATTTGGTAAGGCGGGCATCAGAACTACGCGCTGGTTTAGGGATCGTGCCAAGTTTAAGTGCTTTTATAGATAAGCCATGGGCTATTTCAGCATCCAGTTTGAAAATCGCTGAGCGAAGAAGATTTTGATAAAGTGAGCTCATGTATCTTTATTACCGTTAAAATCTGGGAAAATATGCATACCATCATCGCCCAAAGGCAATGGTTTAACCCAAATAACCGCATCCATTTTTAATTTTGCATATAAGTGCGGGAAAAGCGCATTGCCGCGGGAAACCTCAAATTTCAATGCGTCTCCCAGCTTATCCCCATCAACAGCTATTAGAAATAGGTCAACTTGGTTAGAAAAATGCTTCGCTGCAGTTTCGACACTTTGCTCTGCGGTTGAAAAATGAATGTAACCGTCTTGGATATCAATTGGGGCACCCATGAATTCACCCTGAGCTTCGGCTTGATGCCAAAGTTCAATGGGACATATTTTATAGATTATATTGCTCATGGGGCGTGGTTATCACCATATACTGTTTGACAAAAGCTCTGAATACCGATGATCGCCAACAATGCACAATAATAAGCTGTGTCAAATCACGTATAATTACGGGATGTTTTGACTTGCATGTTGAAATTTCAAGTAAATCTTGTAGTTTGAATTCGGTCTTATTATACAACTTTTACCTTCGGGGGATAAACACATGTTAAAAGAATTTAAGGACTTCATTGCCAAGGGCAATGTAATGGATATGGCAGTCGGTATTATTATCGGTGGTGCATTCGGACTTATTGTTAAATCATTGGTCGACGATATCATTATGCCGATCGTGAGTGCGATCTTTGGTGGACTTGATTTTTCAAGCTACTTCATTCCACTCAATGAAGCGGTAACCGCAACTGCACTTGACGCAGCTAAAGAACAAGGTGCAGTTCTTGCGTGGGGTAACTTCCTAACAGTCGCCGTGAACTTTGTTATTCTTGCTTGGATCATCTTCATGCTTGTTAAGGCTGTGAACAACTTGAAGAAAAAAGAAGAAGAAAAACCAGCAGCACCTGCTGCACCGGCTGCAGATGTGCAACTGCTTGAAGAAATTCGTGATCTATTGAAAAAATAAGTTCCGAATTTGTGTATTTAAGCCCCTGTTATCTTAACGGTAGCAGGGGCTTTTTTGTATTTTTTTAAAAAGTGCAAGAAACAGAATGCGATATGCAGTGTTCTGCTCTATTTATCAGATGTTTGATTTGAGGATGAACAGATGAATAAAACGATGGGCAAGACAGAATGGATTATGCTTATTGCGTTATCTATTTTATGGGGTGGCTCATTTTTATTCGTCGGCGTCGCGGTCAGCGATGTTCCGCCGCTCACAATCGTCTTGGTGCGTGTGTTGTTATCAGCAATAACACTGCATGTGATCTTAAAGGCAATGGGATATGAGTTTCCCACTGATAAGACCATATTATTGGCATTTTTGATAATGGGATTGTTAAATAATGCCATACCGTTTTCACTAATCGCCTATGGACAAAGTTACATAGCATCCGGCTTAGCATCAATTTTAAATGCAACCACTCCAATCTTTACTGTGATTGTTGCGCATTTTTTAACAACTGATGAAAAACTTACAGGTCAAAAAATAACGGGCGTTTTAATCGGCTTTTTTGGTGTAGCCGTCATGATCGGGATTGATGCTTTGCAAGCACTTGGCATACATATCTTTGCGCAAATTGCTGTCTTGATCGCCACCACCAGTTATGCCTTTGCAGGAATTTACGGAAAACGCTTTCAAGCTTCAGGCGTGAAACCTATCACGGTCGCCACAGGGCAAGTGACCGCATCAACGCTTTTAATGCTGCCATTGGTGATGCTCATTGACCAGCCTTGGAATTTACAGATGCCATCTTTTCAATCTATCTCAGCGCTTATTGCATTGGCTTTGTTATCGACAGTTTTGGCTTATGTTCTGTTTTTTGAAATTTTGGCGAGAGCAGGGGCAACCAATCTATTGTTGGTAACGTTTTTGATCCCACCAGGCGCGATCATACTTGGTGTTCTTGTCTTAAATGAAGCTATCGAACTTAATCAAATGCTTGGTCTTGCTCTTATTATCTTAAGCTTGGCAACGATTGACGGGCGGGTATTCGGACGTTTTGGTCAGGAAAAATAGGCTCTAGAGTGATTTAGGTGGACCTGTGGCTTGCAATTAAAAATAATCGATTTAAAAGCAAGATCAAATTTACCTTCTAAAAAATGAGATTATATTTTGGCTATCAACCCGCTTAAAGCGTTTGCGCTGCGCGTAAAATCCGGTTCAAATAAAGATTCAGAAGCTGTTAAACTAACACCAATGCAAATCAAGACCGAGCTCTTGTCCGGGTTAACCGTTGCATTGGCTCTGGTTCCAGAGGCTGTCGCATTTGCGTTTGTTGCAGGTGTTCATCCGTTGGTTGGCTTATATGCAGCGTTTTTGGTGGGGCTAATAACCGCCGTATTTGGCGGTCGTCCGGGTATGATTTCGGGTGCCACAGGTGCGTTGGCTGTGG
>CAJQOR010000313.1 GCA_905479965.1 uncultured Rhizobiaceae group bacterium
ACAAAGCTTCAGCTCCAGATGTGCTATCAACGCCTTCAGCAACGACATCTAATTCTAATTCTTGAGCCAAGTTCAAGATCGATTTGAGCATTTTCTCGCGCTTTTCGCCTTCACCTACGACAATAGACCGGTCAATCTTCAGTGTATCAAATGGGAACATTGATAAGTAAGACATGGATGAATATCCGGTTCCAAAATCATCAAGTGCTAGACCAACGCCAAGGGCTTTGAGTTTTTCAAATGTCGCCAAAGCTACATCAGGATTACCCATGACCACAGTTTCCGTCAGTTCAAGTTTAAAGTTTGAAGGTGAACATTTGGACCGACCAAGTGTCGACTTGATGTCATCAAATAATTCTGACTTTTGAAGCTGCGCAGCCGATAAATTAACTGACATGAAAATAGGCAATTCACCCAAAATTGTGCGCCAGCTCGACATATCTTCAACGGCTTGCTGTAAGGCAAACATCCCAAGTTCAAAAATAAAGCCATTTTTTTCTGCAAGCGGGATAAATTCTGAGGGCGGGATCAGCCCGCGCTTTGGATCTTCCCAGCGCAAAAGGGCCTCGAAACCAGAAAGTTCCAGCGTATCAAGCTTGATGATCGGCTGATAGACGACTTGCATTTCATTGCGTGCAATCGCAGACTTCAAGTTTTCTTGCACACTTTGAAAATTGACCCCAGTTGAGCGAAAAGCTGGGCGGAATGGTTCAATTCGATCGCCACCAAAGCGTTTTGCATGCAACATTGCAAGCTCTGCATCCTGTAGGATTTCAGAAGGTGCTTGCAGGTTATTCACAACCCGCAACATGCCAATTGAAGCGGTCATTGTTAGCTCGCGTTTAGCAAAATCAAGCGGTGCTTTAATCGCCTCTAACATCGCTTCAGCGAGTTCTGCCACGCTTTTTGGATCTGTTTCGGATAAAAGCACAATACCAAACTGATCACCGCCTAAACGCGCCATCAAGTCTTCATTTTTCAATAGACGACGAATTCGGCGTGTTAAAGCCAGTAAGATTGTGTCACCTGAGGACATGCCAATGGATTGATTGATCTGTTTAAATTCATCAAGGTCAATCACCAGCACGGTTGGCAATAAGTCCGGTCGACTTTCACCAATTGCCAATAAGGTTGATAGACGATCGAGGAATAGCTCCTGATTGGGTAAGCCTGTTAAATTATCTTGAACAGCATTGCGCAACAGGCGGCTTTCAGATGTTTTTTGTTCTGTGATATCGTGCACAGTTCCCACACAGCGGATCACCTCGCCATTTGCACCGATAACAGGGCGTGCTTTGAGCGAGAACCAATGGTGGTGACCATCGGACGCGCGAAGGCGGAACTCATGATTTAACCGCCCACGGCGGTGTTCTAGCATGATATCGAGCGCGGTACTAAATCCATCGCGATCATTGGGATGCAAAATCGGTAGCCAGTTGCGCATTGCACCTTGCAAGCTGTTTGGCGCCATACCAAGATTTTTTGAAATGTCCGGGTTGGTGGTCAAACGATCACGCGATACGTCCCAATCCCAAACTGTATCTCCAGAACCAGTAAGAGCAAGCGACTGTCGCTCTGCATCGGAAAATAGACCTTGTTGGTAAATCCCTGCAGTGAACACATGTTGCATCACTGTAAAGCTAATCAAAAGCACAATTAACACCATGCCGCCGCCCAATGCCGGTTGCAAGATGTCATTATCTAATTCACCAATGGCGGTTAGTCCTGCAGCTGCAAGCCAGCAAATCGTTAAAAGCCATGTTGGAACAAGCATGAAGGCTCGATCATAACCTCGATATGCCAAATATCCGATTAAAAAGACCGCTAATACAGTGGTCAAAGCAAAGGAAATACGGGCAATGCCTGCAGCCACCGCAGCATCAATCAAAATGATGGAGAAGAGCGCTGCTAGACCCAAAAGCCATACCAGCGCAACATAAGATAAATTTATATGCCAGTTATGCAGATTTAAGTATGTGAATAAGAATATTATCAATCCGCCAGCCAATAACACTTCGGCCCCTGCGCGCCAGAACTGTAATTCTTCAGGTCCGAGGCTAAAGAGCTGGGATAAAAATCCGAAATCGACGCTTATATAAATAAGCACAGTCCAAGCCAGCATCGCTGTTGCTGGCAGCATTATGGTCCAACGCACAATAAACAGATTGGTCAAGAACACAGCCAAAAGCCCGGCAATTCCGATCAAGATGCCCTTGTAAAGGGTGAACGAATTTACAGTGTCTTTATATGCTGTCGGTTCCCACAAGTATAATTGCGGTAAATCGTTGGATGATAATTCTGCGACAAAGGTTACAATTGTTCCCGGGTTCATCGTAATACGGAAAATATCGGCGTCATCTGAAAGCTCACGATCAAGGGCAAAGCCTTCTGACGGTGTAATGCTAATGATCCGCTGAGAACCTAAATCTGGCCATATCACGCCCGCATTTGCCAAGCGGTAATGAGGTGCTACAAAAAGTCTGTCAATTTGCTCACTCGTCGTATTGGCTAAAACCACAACCGCCCAATCGCCGCTGTGATTTTCACTACTGGCGCGAACCTCAATTCGGCGAACAATACCCTCATTATCAGGAGCTGTTGATACCTGGAACGCAGGTCCTCGACCACGAAAAACCTCAACGGATTGGGTGAGGTCCAAAGCCAGTTCATCACTAGTGACTTGCACAGCATCAAATGCATGTGCAGCGTTCGGTGCGTAAATACTCCCAGTAACGACCAGCACAATCATGACGAATGATAATATCTGTCTTAAAAACCAGGTTCTGGTCACGAGCGCTAATCTGGCGATATTTCGGTAATCAACAAAAAACATTCAAACCCTTGCTTTGTTCGCCTTTAAGCTTTGATGCTGATTACTCAGCTGCTCGGATAATCGAATGAGGGCTTTCAAGCAAAGCTTCCATTTCCTCAAGCGATGCCAATTGATCAATTGGTCCAACAGCTGACAATGTGATCTTCTCTCCAAAAAATAAACGTCCAGCCAAATCAGTTAACCTATCGGTATTGATGTTTTCAAGGCGTTCCAGCAATTCTTCATTGGATATCAATCGCCCAAACAACATCATTTGACGGGCAAGTTGGCCTGCACGTGCTGCGGGGCTCTCTTGGGTCATCAAAAGCCCAGATCGGATTTGTGCGCGAGCACGGTCTATCTCTTGTTGATCTATATTTTCTGCAATTTTGGCAAGCTCTGTCATGACGACAGGCACCAGTGCTTTGATATCTTCAGCTCCAGTTGCTGCTTGAATGCCAAATATGCCGCTGTCTGAAAATCCCCAATGGAAAGCATAAACAGAATAGCAAAGACCATGACGCTCACGTACTTCCTGGAAGAGGCGCGATGACATGCCGCCACCTAAAATACCCGCTAAGATCTGAGAGGCATAAAAATCTCGCGCATGATATGCGCGGCCTTGAAACCCTAAAAGGATATGCGCATCCATGAGATCGCGTTTTTCTCGATATGCACCGCCTGTATAATTGGCTTTAGGGTAGTTTCGCGTATTGCCGTGCTCAGGCTTTAGATCAGAAAAACTAGCTTGAGCAAGCTTACAAACTTCATCGTGATCGACTGCACCAACGGCTACAATTGTCAGTCGGTCAGCAGAATAATTCCGGTCCATATAGGCTCTGATTTGATCAGGTTCAAACCCCTGCACAGTCTCAGGCGTACCCAAAATAGGGCGGCCAACACTCTGGTTTTTAAAAGCCGCTTCGGAGAATTTATCAAACACCACATCATCGGGCGTATCATTGGCGGCGCCGATTTCTTGCAGAATAACGTGCTTTTCGCGCATGAGCTCTTGCTCATCAAATACCGAATGGGTGAGAATATCTGCTAATATATCAATTGCGAGTGGCACATCTTCCTTAAGCATACGTGCA
>CAJQOR010000314.1 GCA_905479965.1 uncultured Rhizobiaceae group bacterium
TTGCGGAAATGACGGAACTTTTTAAAGACCACGTCAACCCTGGGCAGTTGCACTTCATGAAGTTGCTTGGCTTTCACAAGGTGAAAATTGAAAGCGCTGAAGGCATGGTGTATCACGATCAAAATGGTCGCGAAATCCTCGACTTCTTTGGCGGGTTTGGTTCGCTAGCCTTTGGTCATAACCATCCACGCATTCTTGATGCGCGTAAAAAGTTCCAAGATGAAAAACGTCATGAAATTGCGATGGCATTTTTATCTCAATATAATGCAGCATTGGCAAAAAACCTAGCTGAGATCGCGCCGGGTGATTTAAACATGGTGTTCTTGGGATCTTCTGGATCAGAGGCCATGGAAGCTGCTGTTAAAGTTGCTGAACGCGCAGCAGGCCCTAAGAAATCTAAAATTGTTTATGCAGAAAATTCATTCCACGGCAAAACCAAGGGTGTGTTGTCAGTTACAGATTCACCGCTTTATAAAGGCGAATTTAAGCTGGTCGAAAACACTGTGCGTGTGCCGTTTGCAGACATTGATGCCATCAAAAACGCGTTTGAAACAGATCCTGAAATTGGTGTGATTGTGCTTGAAACCATCCAAGGTGGCGGTGGTATCATCAAAGCTGATCCTGAGTTTTGGCAAGAATTACGTGCTTTATGCGATAAACATAATGTTCTTTGGGTTGCAGATGAGGTTCAGTGCGGTATGGGTCGTTCGGGGCAATTCTTTGCCTTTGAATACGCAAATGTTGTGCCTGATGTTACAGCGCTTGCAAAGTCACTTGGTGGCGGTAAATGCGCAATGGCAGCAATGATCGCGACAACTGATGTTTACATGAAAGCTTATGGTACACCAAAAACGGCTCTGATCCACGGACAGGCGACATTTGGTGGTATCGGTGAAGCATGTGTGACATCGATTGAAGGTTTGAATATTCTTTATGATGAGAACTTGATTGAAAACTCTGCTCAAACGGGTGCCTATTTGCTCTCCCGTCTTGAAAAATTGCAGGAAAAATACCCGAAGCTGATCAAAGATGTACGCGGGCAGGGGCTAATGGTTGGGCTTGAATTCCATGACTTTAGTCAAACATTACCAATGGTGCTTCGCCCTATTGTTTCGGTGTTGGATGAGAAGCTTAAAGGTTCGCTATCGGGATTTATTGGATCACTTATGCTGCGCGATTATGATGTGTTGGTTGCGTTTACTGAATATAACCGCAATGTCATTCGACTAGAGCCACCACTGATCTGTGAAAAACGTCATGTTGATCAGTTTATTACAGCGCTTGACGATCTATTGGGCCGCGGCATTGTTCGTATTGTTAAAGACTTTGTTGCAAGTCAGGTCAAATAATTATCCAGACTTGACTGAACTAGGAGTTTTCAGCTTCAGTTTCAATCTCGGTTTCTGCGTCCTCGGCCGGTTGTGCCGCGGGCGCTTTTTTAATGTAGGCATCATAGCAATCATTTAAGCGAATGCGTTTGTGATTGACTGCAATTGCATCTTTGTAGATCTGGTATATTTCTTCAACAGAAAACAGGATGGGACAAGTTGGACGCAAAATAATATCTGCGTTCTGGACAGAGACTGAGATCTCTTGTGTCATCTTACCTAGCGTTCTGCCCGCATCGGCTCCGATTTGAACGTGCTTGGGCGCATTTCTGTTCATTAAGAATGGGAATGGATTGGTGAAATCTAAAGTGAAAACGGTTTCGAATTTAACACCATTTTTTGCTTCATATTCATAAATTGAATCGATGACCTCGTCCATTAGATGATACCAAAGAAGCTGAAAATCTGGTTCCGAGAATATGATTGATCCTGGTAATACTTCGCTTTTTGATAGATTTCCCAGTTGCCATTTACCTTTTATGTAGAACTCTTTCATAGGTCCAACGCGCTCAAGGAAGATATTTTTTGCAGAAACCTTGCCTAAAATTCCAAGGTTTTTATGTTGCAAGCTGTCATATGTTGGTGCGACGGCCAGTGTTCTTAAGCCCTTATGAGTCATTTTCGTAAATGTAGGTAGGACGGTTGCCATGGCCAGAACTATGATGAACATGTTTGGGAAGCGTTCAGGTGTTGAACGAAAAAACAAAATCATTAAAATCACCGGCCAAAGCATAATAAATGCTTGGGAGCCAGTATTTTGCGTTTCATAGAAAATGCCTGCAATTAGAACAAAACCAAGCGCTAAGTAATCATGGCTGACAAAGTCTGTAAATTTATGCCAATAAGGTTTGAAGACTGGCGTTGGTTCCGCCCGGTTGCGAGAGCCAAAAATATCGGTCAAGAAAAGTGCTAGGATAAGCAGGCCGCAGGCGAAAACAACATCCATTCTTTGTGAGAATACGGTCAGAAATTTCGGCAGCAGCACGGATTGATTTGACTGCGCTAAATCCCAAATGCTTTGTAAATAGCTTGATATGATACCTGTCTGAAACTCAAGCCCGACAAGTGCGCCTGCGAAAAGCACGAGGGAGGCGATGAGCGCAAAGAAGGTCACAAAACCTGCGAGAAAACCAAAGCCAACAATGATCAGTGCCGCTGCAAATGCTGTCACCTTGCCTAAGATCAATGCTGTACCGCAGACAGCTAGCAGCAGCGCTTGCATAAACGGATTGCGGATGAAAAACACAGTTGCTGTTGTGACATAGAGCAGGATGGCGCCATGGCGATTGTAATGACCAAAACCATCTACGCCCGGGAAGGGAAAGAAATCAACGGTCCCAAATGGGAAAGCTGCGAAGACCAGAAATGGGAGGAGTAGACCGAGCGCTAAACGAAACGATCTACGAGATACCATCCAACTAATAATGAGCATTAAGGGCGCTGTGATTAATAGTTGCGACCAATGAACAACGAAAACCGGATGTCCGTTTGGAAAATAATTATGCACCAGCGTTGCGAGCCAGTAATTCAGCGGGCCCACCGGCGTGTTGAAATCAACAGAAGGAAGCTGGCCGAGATTAATCCGGTGTATGGCATCGAAATAAATATTGGTATCCCAATACATCGGGCCAATTGGTACCGAAAAATCGCGTGTAAGCAGATAGAACATGCCAGCTAGTGGGGCTGCCATGATGATTAGTAAAACCAGAATGTTGAGCAAAAGCGGTGTTTGTGATCGCACAGGATCAAATGAATCGTTCGCTGTTAGAAGTTTCATCTTTAAATCCACACACTATTATTCGTTTACATATCTGAAAAACCGCATGGGCCAGACTATTCGATTTAATGGTAAAGAAAAACCCCTATATGAAAAAACCCCGGTATTGCTACCGGGGTTTCAAAAACGAAGCTAAACTGCGAAATTATGCAGAATAGTACATGTCAAACTCAACAGGGTGAGGTGTGTGCTCAAGACGGATAACTTCTTCCATCTTCAATTCGATGTATGCATCAAGTTGATCATCATCAAATACACCGCCAGCAGTCAAGAACTTACGATCTTTGTTAAGTGCGTCAAGCGCTTCGCGCAATGAACCACAAACAGTTGGGATCTTTTTAAGTTCTTTTGCAGGAAGATCATAAAGATCTTTATCCATTGGTTTACCTGGGTGGATTTTGTTTTTGATGCCGTCAAGACCAGCCATAAGCATTGCCGCAAATGCAAGATATGGGTTAGCCATTGGATCAGGGAAACGAACTTCTACGCGTTTTGATTTTGGTGAAGAACCAAATGGGATACGACAAGAAGCAGAACGGTTACGTGCAGAATATGCAAGTAGAACTGGAGCTTCGTAGCCAGGAACCAAACGTTTGTATGAGTTTGTTGATGGATTTGTGAATGCGTTAAGCGCTTTAGCGTGCTTAATGATACCACCAATGTAGAACAAGCAGTTCTCAGAAAGACCAGCATATTCATCACCAGCAAAAGTTGGCTTGCCGTCTTTCCAGATAGACTGGTGAACGTGCATGCCTGTGCCGTTATCGCCATAAACTGGCTTTGGCATGAATGTGGCTGTTTTACCGTATGCATTTGCAACTTGCTGAACAACGTATTTGTAGATCTGAACTTTATCAGCATTGATTGTCATTTCATCAAACATCACACCGAGTTCGTGTTGAGCTGCAGCCACTTCGTGGTGATGCTTTTCAACTTTAACGCCCATTTCTTTCATCACTGTCAGCATTTCAGAACGCATGTCTTGCTCTGAATCTACTGGCGGTACGGGGAAGTAACCACCTTTAGTGCGTGGACGGTGACCAAGGTTACCCGTTTCGTAATCTGTACCAGTGTTAGTTGGTAATTCAGTCGAATCTAGTTTGAAACCTGTGTCATATGGGTCTGATGTAAATTTTACGTCATCAAAAACGAAGAATTCAGGCTCTGGACCAACATAGATTGTGTCGCCAACACCAGAAGCTTGCATGTATGCTTCAGCTTTTTTGGCAATTGAGCGTGGGTCACGGTTGTAGCCTTCGCCAGTCACAGGATCTAAAATGTCACAAGTGATAGCAAGAGTTGATTGTGCGAAAAACGGGTCAACATGACATGTTGAACAATCAGGCATCATGACCATGTCGGACTCATTGATTGCTTTCCAGCCTTCAATTGATGAACCATCAAACATGACGCCATCTGCGAACATGTCTTCATCAACAACACTTACGTCCATTGTTACATGTTGCATTTTACCGCGTGGATCTGAAAAACGCAGATCAACGAATTTGATATCTTCTTCTTTAATTTGCTTCAGAATGTCTTTAGCAGTCGTCATTATGTAATTCCCTAAAGTTAGTGATGACGAAAATTTGGCCGCCAGGTAAGCGACCCATGATTTTTAAAGTGCTTAAACAGCGTCTGGACCAGTTTCACCAGTACGGATACGAATAACTTCATCCACCTGCGATACAAAAATCTTACCATCACCAATTCGACCTGTTTGGGCCGCATTTTTGATAGCATCAATTGCCTGTTCTACATTGTCTTCAGCGAGTACGACTTCAACTTTTACCTTAGGTAAAAAATCTACGACGTATTCTGCGCCACGATATAGCTCGGTATGACCTTTCTGACGGCCAAAACCCTTTGCTTCAGTGACTGTTATTCCTTGCAAGCCAACTTCTTGAAGAGCTTCCTTCACTTCGTCCAACTTGAAAGGTTTTATAATCGCTTCGATTTTCTTCATGAGAAAATTTTCTCCGCATTTCCCAGTTGCAGCGCACTTTTGCACGCTTCAATTTTTATTAAGCACAAGCCGTGCCAAATTAGTAGACAAAATTAAAATAATTTCAAAAATCAGTAAAAAACGGCAATAAATGATCAAAATCTCGAATTTTTACGGTGAAATTTGCAAAAACGAATCAAGTTTTTCGAGATTTGTGAAAGTTTTGTTCAAAAATGTTTGCTCCTTTGACATAAGAAAAATTGGACGCCTCAACCCTAATGATTAAAAAATATGCAAAAGATTAAAAAATAAGCAATAAGAATTTATTGGTATATCGATATGTGCTTAATACTTAGCCATTCATCATTTTGTTAAATCGCGCCACAATGTCCTTTGATGATACGTCTTCAATATTAGTGGCGACATGCCAAACGTGTCCAAAAGGATCTCTAATCTTTGCAGATTTATCTCCATGAAACTGAAGTTTTAATGGTGCTAAAATTTCACAGCCAGCTCTGATTAAATTTGGCAGTAAGGCATCGATGTCATCAACGTAAATATTCATCGATATCGGCGAGCCGCCAAGAGATATCGGTGATTTGATGTCAGAGTCTGGAAACTCGTCGCTGATCATCAGGCGACAGTCACCAATAACTATTTCACAATGCATGACAATGCCATCTGGACCCGCGAGGCGAAAATCTTCTTCCGCATCGAAATATTCGGAATAAAAACTAATCGCTTTATCTGCGTTATTGCAGACGAGGTAAGAAGATACTTTGTTATATCCTTTGCGCATCTTTATTCTGCTGCATCAGCTGTTTTTGTACGTCTATATAAAAGCTCTTTAAGG
>CAJQOR010000315.1 GCA_905479965.1 uncultured Rhizobiaceae group bacterium
GGCGCAATGTTTGGTTATGGGACACCTATCGGCACGCATTTTGCACCGCATAACCCAGATTATGTCGATCTAACGGCGCAATCTGCCTATGATCCGGAAAAATCCAAAGCCTTGCTGAAAGAAGCTGGCGTTTCTGATCTCACTCTGACATTGAAACTACCGCCGCCATCATATGCACGTCGCGGCGGTGAAATCATCGCAGCGCAATTGCGTGAAGTGGGGATTGATACCGAAATTTCAAATCTAGAATGGGCGCAATGGCTTGAACAGGCCTTCCGTGGTAAAGATTTTGATTTGACAATTGTCTCTCATACGGAGCCATTTGATATCGGTATTTACGCCCGCGAAGACTATTATTTCCAATATGGCGATCCAGATTTTAAAGCCATCATGGATAATCTAACTGGTGAAACTGACCCGGCAAAACGCTCGGCGCTGATTGCATCAGCTCAGCAAAAAATTGCTGACGATGCGGTCAATGGTTACTTATTCCAATTGGCGCGCACAGGTGTGGCAAATGCAAAACTGAAAGGTTTGTGGGAGAACGCTCCAACACAAGCAAATGATATGACTGGTGTTTACTGGTCCGAATAAATTTCAACAATTGAGGCGGTTTTGTTTGACAAGGCCGCCTCTTTTTATGGGCAGTTAAAAAGCGCGGGATATGCTGACATATATTTCAAAACGGCTGGTATCGTTGTTGGCAAGTTTGATCGTTGCCAGCATTTTGATATTCATTGTTATTGAAATAACTCCCGGAGATCCCGCCGCCTTTATGCTTGGGATCAACGCTGACCCAGATGCCGTAGAAGCTTTGCGTGAGCAACTTGGTTTAAACGCATCTCTGGTGACGCGATACTTTTCCTGGGTCACAGGGTTGCTGCAAGGAGAATTTGGTATTTCATACACCTATCGCGTGCCCGTCAGGGAGTTGATCGCCGATCGGATTGTTATATCTCTTCCGCTAACTTTTTATGCGCTTATCCTATCAACATTAATTGCATTCCCTGCAGGCATTTACGCAGCATCAAAACGAAATTCGTTTGGTGATGTGTCTGTCATGGGGTTCACTCAATTGGGTGTAGCGATCCCAAATTTTTGGTTCGCAATGCTTCTGGTTTTGGTGTTCTCGATCAATTTACGTTGGTTTTCTGCAGGTGGTTTCCCCGGCTGGGATCAGGGGTTTTTCCCAGCCATGAAGGCGTTGACCTTACCTGCAATCGCGCTCGCACTGCCGCAAGCTTCAATCCTTGCACGCGTGATGCGATCCTCGTTACTTGATACTTTAAGTGAGGACTATATTCGCACAGCGCGTGCCAAGGGCTTAAACCGCAGGCAGGCACTTTGGCGGCATGCCTTACGCAATGCGCTAATTCCTGTGTTGACCATCATAGGGTTGCAATTTTCGTTTTTGCTAGCCGGTGGGATCATCATCGAAAACGTTTTTTATCTGCCTGGGCTCGGGCGCTTGGTATTCCAAGGCATTACCCAACGCGATCTGATTGTGGTTCGCAGTGTTGTGATCCTGCTGGTCTTTGCAGTGATCGCAGTGACCTTCTTAGTTGATATCGCCTATGCAATTGCTGATCCCCGTTTGCGGGAGGGTTCGCGATGAATGAACAAACAATTTCTCAACCAAGTGCATTAAAGCTCATATTGCGATCAAACGGCTTCATGATCGGCGCTTTTTTAACGGCTATATTCGTCCTCGCTGCGCTGATATCTTTTATCTGGACGCCTTATGATGCAGCGCAGATTTCAATTGGCGATAAATTAAAAACGCCATCTATGACGCATTGGCTTGGCACTGATCATTTTGGTCGCGATATGTTGTCAATGATTATGGTGGGTGCACGCGTTTCAATGGCGGTCGCATTTGTGGCCGTTGGCGTTGGTATTTTTGTCGGTGTGCCGCTTGGTCTTTATGCGGCCAGCAAACGCGGCGGTTTAATTGATGAGATCATCATGCGCGGCAATGATCTAATTTTCGCGTTTCCTTCGCTTCTGCTTGCGATCATGATCACCGCGGTTTTTGGCCCCGGTGCGGTGAACGCCATTATCGCGATCGGTATTTTTAATATCCCAGTTTTTGCGCGGCTTTCGAGAGGTGCTGCTTTGAGCTTGTGGCAGCGGGAGTATATTCTAGCTGCACAGGTCTGTGGTAAATCGAAAGCGCTGATTTCGTTTGAGCATATTCTGCCAAATATTGCGAACTTGCTCATCGTACAAGGCACTATTCAATTCTCGCTTGGTATTTTAGCTGAAGCCGGGCTAGCTTATGTCGGTCTTGGCGCGCAGCCACCGCTACCCAGCTGGGGGCGCATGCTCAATGATGCGCAGACGCTGATATCAATCGCACCTCATCTTGCGTTGGTGCCAGGACTTACCATCGTGCTGACGGTATTGGGCCTGAACTTAATGGGCGATGGCTTACGCGATTTGCTTGACCCTAAACTAAGGAGGGTTAAATCTTGACGCTCCTTAAAGTTCACAATCTTGATTTATCAATTTCCAAGAACCCAATTTTAAAAGATATCAATTTTGAAATAGACGCGGGCCATATTTTGGGTGTTGTAGGGGAATCGGGTTCTGGAAAATCCATCACCGCACTTTCAATTTTGCAATTGCTACCCAATGGCACAACATGGTCCGGCGAGATCGAATTTGACGGGAAAAACATACAATCGCTCCCAGAGGATGAATTATGCGGTCTTCGGGGAAATGATATTTCGATGATTTTTCAAGAACCCATGACCGCGCTTAATCCGGTGAAAACCATCGGTGATCAAGTATCTGAATCCATTCGTATTCACACGGGTAAATCTCGAATTGAGGCCGATCTATTGGCGCGCGAAACACTTAATCGTGTTGAATTACCCGAGAGCGAATTTCCGCTCTCACGATATCCACATGATCTATCGGGCGGCCAGCGCCAACGGGTTATGATCGCCATGGCCATTGCTTTGCAACCAAAATTACTGATAGCCGATGAACCAACCACGGCGCTTGATGTGACAACACAGGCTGAAATTTTAGAGCTTTTACAAAAGCTCGTGGAAGAAGACGGCTTATCGCTCATGCTCATTACGCATGATTTGGCAGTGGTTGCTCAGATGGCTGATGATGTTTTGGTGATGAAAGATGGAGTGATTGTCGAACGCGGCTCATCTCTCGATGTTTTTTCAAACATGCGTCATCCCTATACGCAACAACTTTTTTCAGCATCTAATCATGTGCCACTTAGAGAAGCCAAACAACACAATGAAAGCGACGTGGTATTAAGTGTTGAACACGTCTCTTGCGATTATAGGCTCCCCAAAAAACATCTCTTTTCAAAGCGGCAATATTTCCGAGCAGTAAATGATGTATCATTTAAGATTTATCGCGGTGAAAATATTGGACTTGTTGGGGGCTCAGGTTGCGGCAAATCAACTTTGAGCCGAGCCATTTTAGCGCTTAAATTGCTGGGTGAAGGGAACGTGGCTATCAATGGCCAAACCTTCTCATCAAAAGGCAAAGGTCCTGATGTGGCGCAGCGCGCAGCAACGCAAATTGTTTTCCAGGATCCCTACTCATCGTTTAACCCACGCCACAAGGTTGGGCGCCTCATCGCAGAACCTTTTTACACCTTGTCTGAACCACTCAACGATCAGGACATGGGGTTGGCGGTCTCCGAAGCGTTAGAGAGCGTGGGGCTGAGAGCTGAGGATAGCGATAAATATATTCATGAGTTTTCTGGTGGCCAACGCCAGCGCATCGCAATTGCCCGTGCGCTGATTGTCAAACCATCACTGATCGTTTTGGATGAAGCGGTGTCTGCGTTAGATGTTTCAATCCGTGCGCAAGTTCTTGATCTATTGGCTGAGCTCAGCGATCGGTTTGATCTTTCCTATTTGTTTATTTCACACGATTTATCTGTCGTACGCTCCATCACTGATCGCGTTTTAGTGATGGACCGCGGGAAGATCGTCGAAACAGGACCAACAGAGGCTGTGTTTGAAAACCCGCAGCACATTTACACAAAATCACTGATCAACGCTATTCCAAAACTGGATATTGAACACATACGCGCGAAAGAACGGATGAGCTAAATGACTGTCTTTAAGACAAACCTTAAAAATGATCACTGCTTTATTGGTGGACAATGGGTGCTGCCTGTTAAAGGCCAAATGATTGAGCTTTTTGACCCATCATTTGGCACCAAGCTCTGCGACATTGCGCAAGGAACTTCTGAAGATATTGATCTTGCCGTTGATGCCGCGCGTGATGCGTTGAATGGTGAATGGGGACAATTGACGGCGGCTGAGCGTGGTCGATTGATGAGTAAGATCGGCATGGAAATCCTTAATCAGATTGACTGGCTTGCCGAACTTGAAGCGCGCGATGTTGGAAAGCCGCTGACCCAAGCGCGAAACGATGCCATCGCATTGGCGCGCTATATGGAGTTTTATGGTGGTGCTGCGGATAAAATTCACGGACAGACAATTCCTTATATGCAGGATTATAACGTTTACACATTGCGAGAACCGCATGGGGTGACCGGCCATATCGTGCCGTGGAATTATCCTATGCAAATCATCGGACGATCCGTTGGCGCCGCGCTCACCATGGGCAATGCCTGCGTTTTAAAACCTGCAGAAGAAGCGTGTCTGACTGCACTCGCATTTGCCAAAATCGCCGATGAATGCGGTTTGCCAAAAGGTGCGCTTAATGTGGTTCCAGGCTTTGGTCATGAAGCGGGTGCCACATTAACGTCACATAAGGGCGTGAACCATATTTCGTTTACAGGTTCAGTGGCGACCGGGGTGAAAGTTCAACAAGCGGCATCTGAAAATATTGTTCCAGTTACGCTGGAGCTGGGCGGTAAATCTCCGCAAATTGTTTTTAATGATGCAGATGTTGATCGGGCATTACCGTTTTTGGTCAATGCAGGCATTCAAAATGCCGGGCAAACATGTTCTGCAGCGTCTCGAATTTTGGTTGAACGCGATGTTTATGATGATGTTGTTGCGCGGATGAGTGATGCTTATGAAAAGCTCACCGTTGGTCCTTCAATGGGAGACTATTCGTTGGGTCCACTTGTTTCCAAACGCCAAAAAGAAATTGTTGAAGGATTTTTAAGTGCTGTCGAAGATGGTTCCGTTACCATTGCAGCACAAGGATGTTTAGTCGATGACCTCCCTAATGAGGGCGCATATATACGTCCAACATTGCTGAAGGATGTATCACCAGATCATCCGTTAGCAAATGATGAGATATTTGGCCCAGTGCAAGTCATCATCCCATTTGATGGAGAGGATGAAGCGATAGCGATTGCCAATGGCACGGATTATGGATTGGTTGCCGGCGTTTGGACTGAAAATGGCGGGCGTCAGATGCGCATGGCAAAAGCGATAAAATCGGGGCAAATATTTATCAACAATTATGGCGCTGGCGGTGGTGTTGAATTGCCATTTGGTGGGCATGGAAAATCTGGTCATGGACGTGAAAAAGGCTTTGAAGCGCTTTATGGATTTTCAACGCTCAAAACAGTTGCCAATTGGCATGGTAAATAAAAAGAAGAGGATTCTCAGCTATGAGACTTGAAGGAAAAACAGCAATTGTTACAGGTGGCGCCTCTGGATTTGGCGCGGGCATTGTCGATAAATTCTTACAAGAAGGCGCGCGCGTTGCTATCGTCGATATCAATGGCGAAGCTGCTGCAAAAGCGGCAAAATCAAAAGGTGATCATACAATTGCCATTCAGGCTGATGTCGCTTCCGGTGACAGCGTGAAACACATGGTCGAAACCGCGATCTCAAAATTCGGTAAGGTTGATATCCTCGTCAATAATGCCGGCGTGACGCATATGCCGACACCACTTGAAGATGTTAGCGAAGATGATTTTGACAGAGTTTATAATGTGAATATGAAGTCGGTTTATCTTACGGCCAAATATCTCATCCCGCATATGAAAGACAGCAAATCTGGTGCGATCTTGAACGTAGCATCAACTGCGGGGGTGTCTCCTCGCCCGAATTTGAATTGGTATAATTGCTCCAAAGGTTGGATGATCACAGCGACGAAAACCATGGCGATTGAACTGGCAAGTTCGGGCATTCGCGTCAATGCAATTAATCCCGTTGCGGGCGCAACGCCGTTATTGAAATCATTCATGGGTGAAGATACACCTGACATGCGCGCGAAGTTTATTTCCACCATTCCAATCGGACGGTTTTCAACGCCAGAAGACATGGGTAACGCGGCGTGCTTTTTATGCTCTGATGAAGCATCGATGGTGACAGGTGTCTCGATGGAAGTCGATGGCGGGCGCTGCATTTAGTCATTTGACTATAAGCTTGCAACATTGGTGATAAGGGTCTACGACCCTTGAAAGATCATTACATTTTTGAATTGGAGTGCACCATGCGACTTGGTGGCCGATTGCAAGCTGCAATCGAAGTATTAGAAGCTATCGAACAGCATCACAAACCCGTGGCAAATGCGCTAAAGGATTGGGGTAGTTCACACCGATTTGCAGGCTCTGGCGATCGTGGCGCCATTGGCAATATTGTTTATGATGCGCTTCGCATGAAGCTCTCACATGGATTTATGATGGCAGATGATAGCCCGCGAGCAATTGCGTTTGCTGTTTTATTGCGTCAATGGAAGATGGATGCTGAAGACCTAAAAGAACAGTTTGATGGCGATAAGTTTGCACCTGAGTTTTTAAGCGATCAACAATTATCTGACTTCCAAAATTCTGATCTATCGAAGGCTGACGAAAACATTAGAGCGGATATTCCGCTCTGGCTTTTACAAGAATTCAAGCAAGCATTTGGTGATAGCTGGCTATCAGAAGCACACGCGCTTACCCAGCGCCCATCTCTTGATCTTCGCGTTAACACGCTCAAATCTACCCGCGAGAAAGTGCTAAACTCACTTTCAAAATCTAATCCCGAACCCGGTGGTTTGTTAGCTGATAGTGTGCGTATTACGGCCGAAAACGGTCCAGATAGAATGCCAAATGTTTCTGCTGACATTCCGTTCGCAAAAGGCTGGTTTGAAATCCAAGATGAGGGTTCTCAACTTGCGGCCGCGCTAACGGACGCAAAAAAAGGCGAGCAAGTTTTAGACTATTGCGCAGGTGGTGGTGGCAAATCACTTGCATTAAGCGCTGCGATGGAAAATAGCGGGCAAATTCACACCTATGATAATGACCGCCGCCGTATGGCACCGATGATCGAAAGATTACGCCGTGCAGGCACCCGCAACGTTCAGCTGATTGAAGACGATGCGTCGCTTGAACAACTTAAAAACAATTGCGACAAGGTGCTTGTCGACGCGCCATGCAGTGGAACGGGCACTTGGCGTCGACGCCCTGATACAAAATGGCGTTTGTCTGAAAAGAGCCTTGGGCTACGTCTCAATCAGCAAAAAGAGGTGATCG
>CAJQOR010000316.1 GCA_905479965.1 uncultured Rhizobiaceae group bacterium
ATGGAGCTTGCGATCGCTAATTCTCATCCTGATAGTGAGCTGCGTGACAATTGGGTTTGGTTCCAGTCTGGAATTAATACAGATGGCGCGCATAATCCTGTCACAACACGCACTATTGAACGTGGAGATATTCTCAGTCTGAATGCGTTTCCAATGATCTCAGGATATTATACAGCGCTGGAACGGACTTTGTTCTTTGGTGAACCGGATGCTGAATCACTGCGTTTATGGGAGGCCAATGTGGCCGCGCATGAATTGGGTATTTCATTGATTAAACCGGGCATTAAGTGCTCGGAAATCTGTGCTGAAATCAACAAGTTTTTTGCCAGTGAAAACCTCCTGCAATACCGCTCTTTCGGATATGGGCATTCATTTGGTGTTTTATCGCATTACTATGGTCGAGAGGCCGGTCTTGAGTTGCGTGAAGATATCGACACAGTGTTAGAGGCTGGCATGGTTGTTTCAATGGAGCCAATGATTTGGGTGCCAGAAGGACAGCCCGGAGCGGGCGGCTATCGTGAGCATGATATTTTGGTGATTAGTGAAGACAGTGCGGAAAATATTACCAAATTCCCATACGGACCTGAGCATAATATTATCACGTGATTAGTGATTATTCACTTTTAGCTTCGTGCCAAGCCAAACACTGATTGCGACAAGCCCTGCGAAGATGAAGACTTCAAATTCCAGGGCTTCTGAAACCAGAATGCTCGATGCGATAATTGTGAGAAATAACTGCAAAAGTTGGATTTGCGACGCGCGCGCAATTCCAGCAAGTTGCATGCCACGATACCACGCAAAAAAACCAATGAGTTGTGAGAAAAACGCAACATAAAATAGCGCGATTGACGATTTTATGTTTGTAGATAGATCTGGCAGCGGAACAACAAAGGCTGCGATGATCAGAATTGGTAATGCTGCAAATATCACCCAGCAACTGACCTGCCATCCACCTAATGTTTTTGCCAATCGACCGCCAAACACGTAGCCAGTTGACGCCAATATAACTGAGATGAAGAGATAAAGATGACCAATTTGCGGTGCGCCATTGGTTTGTTTTATCACAAAAAATAATGTGACCGCAGTACCGATAATGCTGACCAACCAAAAGGCGAGTGATGGACGCTCTTTGGTAATAATTGCACTCATTACAGTTGTCGTAAGTGGAAGTAGTCCAACGACAATTGCGCTGTGAGATGATGGCACGGTTTGCAATCCCAAAGCCAAAAATCCAGGAAAGCCGAACACAGTGCCTCCTGCGCACAAAGCTAAATCTCTCCACTGACTTATATTTGGTATTTGAGGGCGATAAATCAGCAAGATCGTTCCAGATAGCATGCAGGCGATCAAACCCCGCCAGACAACAAGTTGTGTCGGTTCAAACTGCTGAATCGCGATTTTTGTTACCGGAAGCGTTAAGCTGAATATCAGTACCCCGACAAAGCTCCAGAATAATCCTGCGCCAATGCTTGTCGATTTTGTTGAAAATGAATTTGCCAATGAAACTTACCTCTAAACCAAGAGCAAATGCATACATTGAAAAATGCGATTTAGCCATGCATATATCGATCAAATAATTTTGTGATAATGATCAAATTTTGTTGGTATTCAATGGCTTGAAATTGAATTATAAAGAGCAGGAATGTAATTAGGTTTGGACAAATGCCTGCAAAATTATCCGTGAATTTAAATGCAATTGCTTTGCTGCGAAACAGACGTGATTTACCCTGGCCAAGTGTTGTTGGTTTGGGAAGAATTGCGCTTGAAGCTGGTGCGCATGGCATTACCGTTCATCCTCGTCCTGACCAGAGGCACATTAGATTTTCCGATCTAGCGCCCTTGCGCGCGTTGATTGATGATGAATTTCCTGATGCTGAATTTAACATTGAAGGCTATCCGACTGATGATTTTTTAGATCTTGTCGAAGAACATCAACCTGAGCAAGTCACTCTTGTGCCAGACCATCCAAGTCAGGCAACGTCAGATCATGGTTGGGATTTTGTTGCACAACATAATACGCTTGTACCAGTGATCTCACGGCTTAAATCAAATCGCTTCAGAGTTTCGTGTTTTTGTGACCCAGATGCAAGTACTGAACAAGTCGAGCTTGCTGCTAGGGCAGGTGCGGATCGTATTGAACTTTACACAGGTCCTTATGGCGGAACTTTTGATGATCCGAAGGCTGCAAAAAAACGACTTGCGGATCTTGAAAATACAGCAAAACTTGCCGCAGTTTACAAGATGGATGTGAACGCTGGTCATGATCTGACTGTTGAGAATATGCCAGGATTAGCAACTGTGGTACCGAATCTAATGGAAGTTTCCATCGGCAATGGATTAACCGCTGACTCTTTGGAATACGGCATGGCAGAAAGCGTCAAACGTTTTCTTAAAGCCTGCGGCTGGTCATAAAAAAGCCCCTACATATGTAGAGGCTTTTCAATATGTTCTTTAAACGTTTTTATTCAGCAGCATTTGCCGGTTGAGCATTAAGCTGGCCATATTTTTCAACGCCGATATTCTCAAGAAGTTCAAGCTGAGTTTCAAGAAAATCGATGTGACCTTCTTCGTCAGCTAATAGATCATCAAAAAGCTTCATGGAAACAAAGTCTCCTTCTGCTTCACAGATTTTGCGAGAATCTGAGTAAGATTTACGGGCTGCGTATTCACCCTCAAGATCTGATTCCAAAACTTCCTTGATGTTTTGACCAATGTTTAGAGGTGCAATGGTCTGCATATTCGGATGACCACCTAGGAAAATAATGCGATCGATGATTTTATCAGCGTGCTGCATTTC
The DNA here is from genome assembly GCA_905479965.1 of uncultured Rhizobiaceae group bacterium. Next base: position 2,798 of record CAJQOR010000316.1, read on the forward strand.
TTCGATTGATTCTTCGCGTTCTTTCTGCGCTAGCAAACCAAAACCCCAATCGCCAAGCAGACGGTAATGAAGCCAATATTGGTTGACGGCGCCGAGTTCTAGAAACAAAGCTTCATTTAAACGTTCAATTACTTTTGCACTGCCTTTCATGGCATAACCTCACTTTTTTCGAGCTATATCATAGTCAGCAGGATAAACTGGCTACTTTAGAATAATTCTAAAGTATAGATTCGGACGTGCAAAATCAACCCTATAAATAGAGCGTAACACAATTATCTTTGCGAATGATTCTCAAATTTTAGGCTGATTTACGTGCCATTTTCTGGCGATGTTTGGCGAGCATACGAGCTGTTTCGCAAGCTTGATGGTGCTCTTTAAGTTTTTCCATGAAGTTGATGATGTCAGCAGACGGAGTGTGTTGTTCTTCGTGAAATTTTCGAGTGGTTTCGATGATGATATCGACAACGCCGGGGAAGCAGCCGCAGCATTTGCCGCGCTCATTCATAGTTTGATAGACCACACCAGGCACAATCAAGCGCCACGGGTCTTCATTTAAAAGTTCTATAATTGTGTTTTCAATATCTCTCTTTGAGATAACATTGCAGCTACAAACAATCATTTTCTGCTCTTTAAACTAGATATACTCAAACATGATCTCGTTACTCATGTTATGTTCCTATTTTAAACCTTTGTCAATTCAATTGCGAATGGTTCTTATCTAATTATTTTCCAAAATCGAGAAATTTGTGTTGACCAAGTTGCAAAGTTAAAATAATCAAGAACCGTACCGTACGGTACTTGAGGAGTTAATCGTGCAATCAGCACCAGTTTCAGAGCCGCAAGGTATGTCAGAATTCATGCGGGATGAAGATCTGACACCACGTCAGCAAGAGGTGCTTGAGAGTGCTTTGGCGTTGTTGGTTGAAGGTGGTGAGAAAGCTTTGACAACTGCCAAGATTGCCAGCGCATCTAATTGTTCGAAAGAAAGCCTTTACAAATGGTTTGGAGATCGCGATGGCTTGATCTCAGCTATGATGGCGTTTCAGGGTAGCAAGGTTGGCGCAGCTGTTGGACAGGAAGATTTAGGTTCTGCAGAGGCTTTTAAAGATTATCTTGAACGCTTCGCGTGTGAATTGCTATCTGTGTTGGCGGGGGATACGTCTATAGCGCTCAATAGACTTGCAATTGGACAGGCAAGCAATGATGCATCTCCGCTTGGTCCGCTGCTGATCGAAAATGGCCGTGGTGTTATTGAAGCAAAGGCGGTTGGCTTTTTGCATTCAGCAGAACAAAAAAATTATTTAACATTTGTAAATGCTCGACAAACTTATCACGTCCTTTATGGACTTATCGTTCGCGATATTCATGTGCGGCTCCTGTTGGGTGAGCGCCGTGAGTTTGTGATGGAAAATTTTGAGCGCGATGCTCAAATCGCAATTGCTCAATTCTATCAATTATATGGAGTTGAGGAATAGTTTCACACCGTTTTGAAGATCAAAGAAGAATGATAAAACGGTGAATTAGGAAAGACGTCTAATATTTTAAAGGAAGGATTTAAAATGCGTGTTTATTATGATGCTGATGCAGATCTAAATCTCATCAAATCGAAAAAAGTAGCTATCATTGGTTACGGTTCACAAGGTCGTGCACATGCCATGAACCTTAAAGATTCGGGTGCGGAAGGCATTATCATTGCGCTTCGCGAAGGTTCTGCAACAGCGAAAAAAGCTGAAGCTGATGGTTTTGAAGTGAAATCTGTTGCTGAAGCGGCTGCAGTTGCCGACTTTATGATGATGGCTGCACCTGATGAACTACAGTCAGACATCTACAAAGATCACATTGCGGATAACATTCGTGACGGTGCGGTTATCGCATTTGCTCACGGCTTGAATGTGCACTTTGGTTTGATTGAGCCTAAAGATACTGTTGATGTTGTTATGGTCGCACCAAAAGGCCCTGGTCACACAGTGCGCGGTGAATACATGAAAGGTGGCGGTGTGCCATGTTTGATCGCTGTTCACCATGATGCGTCAGGTAACGCGCATGATCTTGCATTGTCATACGCATGTGGCGTTGGTGGTGGTCGTTCAGGCATCATCGAAACAAACTTCCGTGAAGAGTGCGAAACTGATCTATTCGGTGAGCAAGTTGTTCTTTGTGGTGGCCTTGTTGAATTGATCCGCGCTGGTTTTGAAACATTGACTGAAGCTGGTTATGCGCCAGAAATGGCTTACTTTGAGTGCTTGCACGAAGTAAAAT
>CAJQOR010000317.1 GCA_905479965.1 uncultured Rhizobiaceae group bacterium
AAATTGAAAAAGCAACGCGCACCAAACCCGTTCAACACTGGCTTGATATTTTAAACGAGGTTGGTGTGCCGTGTGGCCCGATAAATTCTATTGATCGGCTTCTAGATCATCCACAATTGCTATCGCGTAATATGATTGTGCAGGTTGAAGGTGAAAATACCAGAGCGTTTCGCACAGCAGGCAATCCTGTAAAAATGTCGACCTATCAGGATTTTGATCCCAAAACCGCAGCCAAAGCTCCCGCGCTCAATCAGCATCGAGAAACCATACTGGCGGAAGTCATGGCAAACGACGAATCCTATCAACAATCCGCAGGCGTTTTAACAGACATTAATGAGGACGCAAATCAATCTGACAATCCATGGATTGCCCATAACACCGCCTCTTAAAAACTTTGATACGAAAAGAGACCAAGCATGACAAAGACTAAAAAAGAAACAACCCCGTCGGCCCAATTAAAATCTGTCGAAACCATCCAGCCAACTCGTAAAACGTTGGAAACGATCTTTGTTGAACGGCGCGAACGCGTTGGTTTAATCACCTTAAATCGACCCAAGAGTTTGAATGCACTTAACCTTCAAATGGCATCGGAGGTCATGGCAGAGTTGAAAAAATTCGATAATGATGAACGTATTGGTGCAATCGTAATCACCGGCAGCCCACGTGCTTTTGCTGCGGGTGCAGATATTGAAGAAATGGCGGAAAAAACCTTCGTAGAATTACTACAAAATGACATTTTTGCGGACTGGGATCAAATGCGTTTCATTAAAAAGCCAGTCATAGCGGCGGTCAGTGGGTTTGCGCTTGGCGGCGGTTTTGAGTTGGCAATGCTGTGCGACACCATCATCGCAACCGAAGATGCGCAATTTGGTTTGCCAGAAATTAAACTTGGCATTCTTCCGGGAATTGGCGGCTCTCAACGCCTGAGTAAATCAATCGGCAAAGCCTTGGCAATGGATCTGATATTGACCGGACGTACAATCGACGTACATGAGGCAAAATCAGCGGGAATTGTTGCTCGCGTCGTGCCTTCTGGAGAATTGCTTCAAACAGCTTTAGAAGCGGCTCACCAAATTGCGGGTTTAAATGCACCTGCCATCGCAATGGCAAAAGAAGCAGTAAACCGCGCGTTTGAAACAGGCTTATCTGAGGGGGTTCTTCACGAAAGGCGATTGTTCCAGTCGGCCTTCGCGACAGATGGGCAAAAGGAAGGTATGGCAGCCTTTGTTGCTAAGCGCGCACCGGTATTCCGTAATTGTTGATTGGGACTGATTTTAACACCTAAATTGGAAAATATCTTATGTCATATGTAACTGCGGAGAAAATTGGCCAAGCTGGCATAATCGGGCTTGATCGCCCTCAGGCCATGAACGCGCTCGATTTGTCGATGGTTAAGGATATCGCAGCTGCATTGGATAAGTTTGAAGATGATCGAGATATTGAACGCATCATACTCAGATCAAACCATGGCAGAGCTTTTTGTGCAGGGGGAGATTTACGCCGTATTTGCCACCTAACTTCTGCAGGATTTTACAACGAAGCGGAACATTTCTTTCAAACTGAATATACACTTAACCTTCGCATTGCATCCTATCCAAAACCCTATATTTCGCTCATTGATGGAATGTGCATGGGCGGAGGTCTTGGGCTTTCAATGCATGGGAAATATCGAATAACATCTGAACATGCTGTTTTTGCAATGCCGGAAACCAGCATTGGCTTTATCCCAGATGTGGGTGGAAGTTATTTTCTGCCTAAAATGCCTTATCGTGCAGGTTATTGGATGGGTTTAACCGGCGCACGCGTTCAGAATTTTGATGCACATGCCTTGGGTCTATCCACTCATATGTCGCATTCATCGACCTTTGCTGAGATCTTCGATGTATTATGCCATTCTAAAGGCTCAACAGATCAGGTTATTGAAAAGTATTGTGGCGTATTGGGTTACCAAACCAGCGTGTTAAATCTTGTTTCATCCATTCAATGCTTTGAACAACCAACTCTTTGCAGCATCAGCGATTGTTTGGCGAACGCAAAATCTCCCGAAGCAAAACACGCACAAGCAGCGCTCAGAAGTGCATCCCCGCGCAGCCTACAAGAAACCATCACACTTTTAAAACGAGGCACAGGTGCAACGCTCGAAACTTGTTTAGCGCGCGAATTTAAAGCAGTACAACGTGCTATACGCCACCCTGATTTGGCCGAAGGCGTACGCGCAATTTTGATCGATAAAGATCACGCACCAATTTGGCCGTCAGCCCGACCTATATCTCAGGCACAATACCTGAATAAAAATACCAACAGCATTCGATCACAGGCAGCATTATGACCCAACAAAATCAAAATTATGACTTTATCATCGTAGGTGGTGGATCCGCAGGATGTGTGCTCGCCAATCGGCTATCTGAGGATCCTAAAAACAAAGTTCTTTTGCTCGAAGCTGGCGGAAAAGACAATTATATCTGGATCCATATTCCCGTTGGTTATCTGTACTGTATGGGTAACCCTCGCACCGACTGGCAATATCAAACAACCGAACAAGAGGGTTTAAATGGGCGTGCAATAAACTACCCACGCGGGCGAGTTTTGGGCGGATGCTCCTCAATCAACGGGATGATTTATATGCGCGGACAAGCCAATGACTACGATCAGTGGCGCCAAATGGGGAATACTGGTTGGGGTTGGGATGATGTTCTACCGTATTTCAAAAAATCCGAGGATTACTACAGTGGTGCAGATGACATGCATGGTTCGGGTGGTGAATGGCGAGTTGAAAAACAGCGTTTATCCTGGGAAATCTTGGATGCCTATCGCGATGCAGCAGAAGAAATTGGTATTTCTAAAGTTGAAGATTTTAATCGCGGGGACAATGGTGGTTCATCTTATTTCCGCGTGAATCAAAAAAGTGGTTGGCGCTGGAATACCTCCAAGGGTTTTTTACGGCCAGCAAAAAACCGCCCCAATCTTCATGTGATCACACACGCTCAAGTTCAGCGTGTCATATTCGAGGGCAAACGCGCATCTGGTGTCGAAGTTAAACGCCACGGCAACATTGAAACTTACCGTACAAATGGTGAGGTTATATTATCAGCAGGTGCTGTTGGCTCTCCTCAAATTTTGGAATTGTCCGGTATTGGCGATCCAAACCAATTAAAAAAAATGGGAATAGACATTGTGCATGAATCTCATGGAGTTGGTGAAAATCTGCAGGATCACCTGCAAATTCGTGTCGCCTTCCGCGTGGAAAATGTAAAAACACTCAATCAGCGCGCTGGTTCACTCCTTGGTCGCCTTGGCATTGGTCTTGAATATATGCTCTCTCGCAATGGACCGATGTCAATGGCACCCAGCCAACTTGGGATATTTGCAAAATCCGGACCAGAGGTGGAAACAGCTGATCTTGAATTTCACGTCCAGCCGTTATCATTGGAAAAATTCGGCGACCCTTTGCATCCATTCCCAGCATTCACCGCAAGTGTCGTTCCATTGCGTCCACAAAGCCGAGGAACAATCCATATCAGGTCGTCTGATCCGTCTGACAAACCTTTGATCGATCCCAATTATTTAAGCGCAGAAGCCGATAAAAGGGTAGCAGTGAGTGCTATTCGATTAGCGCGCGAAATCGCGGGTCAGTCAACCATGGAAAAGTATAATCCATCAGAAATCAAACCTGGCAGCGCCTATCAATCCGACGAAGATTTAGCCAATGTTGCAGGCGAAATTGGTACAACAATCTTTCATCCTGTGGGCACCTGCAAAATGGGTGTCGATGACACGGCAGTTGTCGATGATAAATTGAAAGTAAAAGGCATTGAGGGATTACGTGTTGTTGACGCATCTGTCATGCCAACAATCCCATCGGGCAACACAAACTCGCCCACAATCATGATTGCTGAGAAAGCTGCCGATCTGATTTTACAATCACATTAATTACATCTGATATAGCAAATGCGGGTCGTAATTTTGCTGAAGCCTCTCGTCGCCGTCATGTTCTCGCGCGTGATTTTTTTATGGCATTAGGAGTTGATGAAGCAGTTGTAGAAGCAGATGCCGAGAGCATCGAACATCACGTGAGTGAAGAAACACTTTCTGCCCTTTCTCGCTTTATCAAATAGGCTTTAATACGTCCGGTAAATATCCATGTAACGATACCAATCGCTAAACTTCTAATTATGAATTACATCTTTAGTTCTTTAATTTAACACATCGGTAAATTTTAAAAATCACGTCCGGGCCGAGACGGCCGGTGCAAGAACACACAGTAATTCATACATGATCGAAATCCCGACCCATGCTGTGCCACCTGAAGGGTCAAACGGTGGAGAAACTTCCACTAAATCAGCGCCCACGAGATTAAGCCCTGAAAGTTTGCGCACCATTTGTTGTGCTTGAAATGTATTAAAACCTCCAATTTCTGGCGTGCCCGTACCTGGAGCAAATGCTGGATCAATAGAATCAATATCAAAGCTCACATATGTTCTCTGATTGCCAGCGATCTCTCTCGCTTCAGCCATAACTTTTTCAACACCAAGTTCAAAAAACTCTTCAATCTCAATGATCCTGACACCTTGCTCACGCGCCCAATCAAAGTCCGTCACATCGTATTTGACACCTCGAATACCAATTTGAACTGTTCTTTTAGGATCCAAGTATCCATCTTCAATAGCGCGTCTAAACGGTGTACCGTGGGTAAATTTGCTGCCACCAAAATAAGTATCATTCATATCGGTATGCGCATCAAAATGTATCATTCCGACCGGTGCATCAGCTGCCAGTGCCTTTAGGATAGGATAGGAAATGAGATGATCTCCACCGCCTGTAAGCGGTGTAATTTTATGCATGACCATCTTCTGGTAAAAATCGGTGATCAGATCCAAACTTTCCATCACATCAATCGGATTAACCGGTGCATCCCCAAGGTCAGCACAATTAACAAGGTTAAATGGATTAACACCGCTCACAGAATGCGTTGTCCTGATCATTGTGGACAGATCACGAAGTTGACGCGGGCCATGCCTTGCCCCAGGACGATTGGACGTGCCACCATCAAATGGCACCCCAACCATGCCAATATCTACTTTCGATACCTTTTCATCTTCAATATTGAGATGAGGTAAGCGCATAAAAGTGGCAAGGTCCGCAAAGCGGGGCGTTTTCATTCCTGATATCGGTTGAAAGTAAATATCTTTAATTTGCATAGTTCACCCAATTTGTAATCTTAATAGCTTGAACAAATTATTCATGTCGACATCGCTTAAAACGTTGTCTCTTTGAAACTTAGTTCAAAACACTTCGGCACTCAAATTTTCGTCAGGTTGTATAAGTGCCTTTAGGTTTTTCTGCGCTTTAAGTAAGCAAAATTCCCGCTAACAACCACCCAGCATTCCGTTTTGAGTTCGTCTTAATCTAATTTCAAAAAGGCACGAGATCGCAACACAATTTCCAAATCCCCTTTTCAATTCTGAAATATGACAGTAATGTGACATAAATCGATACATTTAATTTCATGCAGGGAACTAACCAATAATTTGAAGGTTGGTCTGAAAGGAAAATGTGGTCTGCTATGATTGCTGAAATAAGTAACAAGCTAAATGCTGAAAACATTACTGGTGCTGTAAAATTTAGAGCCAAGAACAATACATATTGGTTGAAATCCGCCGGCGAAGATAAAGACAACTTCATCAGGCGTATTTCTGTATTTCTAGCAAAGTTTAAAGCCCTATCCTATTTTGATACAAAAGCCACGTGGAGCAGCTTTGAGCGGATGCAGCACGAGAAAAAGGTGCTACATTATTTAAATGAAAAGAAATTTACCGCGCCTCAGATCGAACATGAAGGAGACGGCTTTTTTGTAACCTTAGACAACGGCATTCCACTCAATGAAGTGGAACAAAAACGGATCAATCAATCCACGGTAGATAATCTTTTTTCACTTATGCTGGAATTACATAGTCATAATATCGCCCATGGTCGCCCCGCTTTGAGGGACATCGTTGTTGATGAGAATAATGCGCTGAAGCTGTTAGACTATGAAGAAGCGGTCATCGAACCAACGGATCAGCAAATGGCTCGTGACATCTTCATTTTACTCATGGAGTTGAGCGATCTAACCAGCGTTACAGAAGATCAGAAAATCAAATCATTGTTAGATTGGAAGGAAAAAACATCGTCCGATGTTTGGGCACAATTGATCAAGATCTCTAAGTTTTTACAAAGTGTTGTTTTCTTTGCGCATTTGGTTCAGTTTTTCAAAAAGAGAAATAGATTAAGCCGGCAAATAATCTGCACTTTAAAATTAATGAAAAAGGTCAGCTAACGCCTAATACGCAAACTTTTTCATCTGTCAATTTAAATGGCAACCTAGAATAATGCCTTGCCCACAAGGGCAAGGCACTAAACAATTAACAATCAAGATCATAGTAACTCATCTTACGTGAGATATCTTTGATCTTAATAATGCGCGGACAAAGTATCTGGTGATTTTTGCACTGGCGGTGCAAACTTCGTCAGATCAATACCCTCCACAGCTGTCTTATATTCCTCAAGTGTTGGCGTCCGTCCTAAAATTGCAGACAGCACCACAACAGGCGTTGATGCGAGCAGTGATTCACCAGATTTTTCCGTTGAATCTTCCACGACACGCCCTTTAAACAAACGAGTAGATGTCGCAAGAACCGTATCACCTTTTGCAGCTTTTTCCTGATTACCCATACAAAGGTTACAACCCGGACGCTCAAGATACAAAATATTTTCATACTCGGTACGTGCTTCACCTTTTGGCGCGGCATCATCAAACTCAAAGCCTGAATACTTCTGAAGAACTGCCCAATCGCCCTCTTCTTTCAACTCATCAATAATATTGTAAGTTGGAGCTGCAAGAACCAACGGCGCATTAAACTCAACTTTGCCGTATTTCTCTTCAAGATTACGCAACATCTGAGCCACAATTTTCACATCACCTTTGTGAACCATGCAGGAACCAACAAAGCCAAGATCAACTTCTTTTTCAGCTTTGTAGTAGGAGATTGGTCTGATTGTGTCATGTGTATAACGTTTAGAAACATCGATGTTTTTCACATCTGGATCAGCAATCATTGGTTCAATAATTTCATCAAGATCAACAACAACTTCGGCAAAATACTTCGCATTTGCATCAGGCGTTAGGGCAGGTTTTGCACCTGATTTGATCTCCGAAATGCGTTTATCAGCAATATCAACCAGACCTTGAAGCATCTGAGGATCGTTATCCATACCTTTTTCAATCATAATTGAAATTCTGCTTTTAGCGATTTCCAAAGACTGGATCAGCGTTTCATCTTCCGAAATACAAATTGAAGCTTTAGCTTTCATTTCCGCAGTCCAATCAGTGAATGTGAACGCCTGATCTGCAAGCAAAGTTCCAATATGAACTTCAATGATACGGCCTTGGAAAACGTTGTCGCCAAATTGCTGTAGCATTTGAGCCTGCGTTGCATGCACAACATCACGGAAATCCATGTGCGAAGCCATTTCACCCTTAAAGGTCACCTTCACAGTTTCAGGGATTGGCATATTGGCTTCACCTGTTGCCAATGCAAGCGCAACTGTTCCTGAATCCGCACCAAATGCAACACCCTTAGACATACGTGTGTGAGAATCGCCACCAATGATAATTGCCCAATCGTCTACCGTAATGTCATTCAAAACTTTATGAATAACATCCGTCATTGAATGGTATTTACCCTTCGGATCACGGGCTGTAATAAGGCCAAATTTGTGCATAAATGCCATCAATTTTGGCGTGTTAGCCTGAGCTTTTAAATCCCAAACAGATGCGGTGTGACAACCAGACTGATAAGCCCCATCAACAGTTGGCGATAAAACTGTTGCAGCCATCGCCTCTAGTTCCTGAGAGGTCATAAGTCCTGTTGTATCCTGTGAACCTACAATATTAACCTCAACTCTGACATCTGAACCTGCATGAAGTTTAACACCAGGGGTCACACCCACAGCGTTTGCATTGAAGATTTTTTCAACAGCTGTCAGACCCTGACCTTCATGTGAAATTTCTTTGGAGGCTGCAAATGCAGATTTATATTCAACACCAAGTGCGTCACAGGCAAAACTCTGTAGTTTTTTACCAAACACAATGGCGTAAGAACCACCAGCTTTCATGAATTCAACTTTTTGTGGTGTGAATGAAGCTGACATATCCACCAACTCGTCGTCGCCATCAGCTGAATAGAGTTTTTTCTCTTTCGTATTGATCGTAAGCACGGTGCCTGTTTCAACGGAGTATTTTTGTTCCAAAACAGGGCTGTCATCATTGTTCAAGATTGGTTTGCCATCAGCATCCAGCTTCTTTACCCAGTTTTTAAGATCAACACCGATGCCGCCCGTAACACCTACTGTAGTTAGGAAAATCGGTGAGATGCCATTTGTACCAGCAACAATTGGTGCGATGTTAACAAATGGCACGTATGGACTTGCTTGTTTACCCGTCCAAAGCGCAACATTGTTAACACCCGACATACGAGAAGAGCCCACGCCCATAGTGCCTTTTTCAGCAATCAACATAACCTGCTTATCAGGATGTTGTAGTTTAAGGGCTTGAATTTCTTTTTGCGCACGTTCTGAAATCAAACATTTACCGTGCAATTCACGATCTGAACGCGAGTGAGCTTGATTGCCTGGAGATAATAAATCGGTTGAGATATCACCTTCAGCGGCAATATACGTGACAACTTTTACCTCATCATCAATTTCAGGTAGTTTTGTGAAAAACTCCGCTGCAGCGTAGCTTTTAAGAACATCTTCAGCAACTTTGTTACCAGCTTCATATGCCTGTTTAAGACGATCCGTGTCCGCGTCATACAAAAACACTTGTGTCTTTAAAACTTCAGCAGCAAGGTTTGCGATATCAGCGTCATCACCAAGTGAAAGATCTAGCAATACGTCAACTGACGGACCACCTTTCATATGAGACAAAAGTTCAAACGCGAAGGTCTGGGAGATTTCTTCAACATCTGCCTCACCAATAATGATTTCTTTGAGAAACTTTGCTTTAGATCCAGCGGCAGATGTTGTTCCTGGCAAAGTATTATAAATAAAGAATTCTAAAGATTCTTTTCTATGCTCATGATCAACGTCTTTTATTTGAGCGATTATTTCTTCAAGAAGCGCACTGTCCTCAATAGGTTTTGGATGAAGTCCTTGTTCTTTTCTTGTTTCAATTTCGTTCAAATAATCTGTATATAAGCTCATGAGTGTCCTACTATTTTAGTGCCATTGAAAGTTAGGCCAAAGGCCCGCAAACCCTGTATTTGATGGCTTTATGCCTCAAGCGCATGGATATTTCACTTCAAACAGTCTGGCAAGGCTATTATCGCAATTAAATACGTAAAATCGCACCCAAAAGCTATTTGTCGCAGCTTAAGGGTGTAAATTATACCAACTATATGTACCAATTATGCGGAGCTAACCCACGACATAAAGCATGTGCTTGCTCGCAGCATTGGTCGATTTTCTTTTCCCAAGGGAAAATCTGTGCGCGAATGAGAGCGCAGCATGGATAATTGCAGGGTCATTTCTACCGAATGCCAGCGACTGTATCGACATGCGCGCATGCTGTGTTTCATCGCGACGCATATGATGCAACATTGCGATGAAAGCATCTTCATCTGAAGTTACTGAGATTTTCGCATTTGGACAAAGAGGATCTTGAACACAAAGCCCGTTTGGGCGGCATCTAGACACAGCTTGAATAACTTTCATCAAGGCATATGCAGTTGACAGGCCAATCCGCTCGCCCCAGCGTTCAGCTGCAATCATATAAGCATGTTGCCAGGCTTGTTGCTCCGGAACCTCATAACTTTTTGAAAAATGGCGCAGTACTGCCAGTAACCCCAATTCAAAATCATCATAGGGCAGTTCTTCAAGCAAAATCAGATCATCTGAAACAGCGGCGAATTGAGTTTTCATGATACGCGCTCCAAATAATCTATTTGCTAATCGACTTAACAATCGATTTCAAAACGTTCTCAGCTTTGGCTTTTTCAGTGAAAATATCTGATAATTTATCTATGGCACACTTCACTGCTTTCGTGTCCGAGCCCTCGCACAACAACAACAGCGGCACATTGGCAGCAGAAATTCGCCCTTCAAAGAGGCTTTTGATAGCTTCCATCAAATAGCGCTCACAATCCAAAAGATTGAGCGCACATTTCTCACATCCTGGATTAATAAAGATAAATGGATTCTCTCTTGCATCACGAACTGCTTGCAAAACACGCAACATTGCAAAACCAACATCACGCCCTTTCTCCAAGCCATGCTCACCCTTTGCAATACTCATCGCCGTTTCCAATGAGATTGGCTGCCACTAGCAAAAGCTAGTAAGAAATAACGAAATATCTTCAACATATCCCGCTCTGATTTTAGACAAACTGCAGTTGGGTTGTTTATTGTCATTTTTGCATCCACCAAATTTAAACTTGATAAAAATAGTCATATTTAATCTTTAAAAGCAAATATGAGTAAACTAGTCAAGTTTTAATTTGCACGCATATTCTTACAACAAGTCAGCATAACGAAAATCATTTAAGACCAACAATAATGTGTGTTTCATCACCGCAAAGCGCGATGCGGCGTAACCGTTTCTTTTATGAAGTGCGAAACCTTGCTCTCTGGAAGTGGCTCTGAAAAGAAATAGCCCTGAACAAGCTGGCCACCGCAGCTATCAATAACCGCCAACTCTTCTTCAGTTTCAACACCTTCAATAACGCATTGCAAATGCATGTCTCTGCCGAGGGCAAGGAGGGATTTTACAATTTTATAGCTCGACGGTTTTTGATCAATTTGAGTCACAAAACTACGGTCAATTTTAATTTTTGTAAGTGGCAGAGCATGCAGGTGGCTTAAGCTTGAAAAACCTGTACCGAAATCATCCAGCGCAATCCCACAACCTAATGACTTTAACAACTGAATTGATGATTGCGCCTGCTCGGTATCAAACATTGTTGCTGTTTCTGTGATTTCCAAATCAATCCGTTTGGGATCGATTTTTGAGTTTCTAATGATGTTGAAAATCTTCAACGCGGCTGTTGGAGACGAGATATCTTTTGCCGACAAGTTAAAAGACAATCTTATATCTTTCGGCCACGTTAATGCTGCCTTAATCGCTTTTTTCAAGAGAATTTCCGTCAGTCTGGTGATCAGCCCTGTTTTCTCAGCGATAGGGATAAAATGGGCTGGGGACACTTTGCCTAAAACAGGGCCATCCCAACGCGCAAGCGCTTCAAATGCAACAGTTCGCGAGGTGCCTAAATCAACAATCGGCTGATAAAAAACCGCTATTTCCTGTTCCAAATTGGCATCCGACAAAATACGCTCAATTTTAGAATCTGTTTCGATTTTTTGGATATGCGAATGACAGAATATAGTAACATCACCACGATTTGTTTTTTTACCGTGAAAAAGTGCGTAATCTGCGCGTTCGTACAATTCTTTCGAGCTTGAAGCTAAGTCCGGATACACCGCAAAGCCAATTGAACCAGAGATCTGAACGCTCGCTTCAGGCAGAATAAAGGACGTGTTTAATATCCCACAAATCTTACGCCCGAGTGCTAAAAGCTTCTCGTTACTTAGATCTTTATTGATCACAAGAGCAAACTCATCACCGCCCAATCGCGAAACAAAGATGTGTTGATCAGCCAGTTCTGATAATTGCTCACCGACCTGCATCAAGAGATTATCGCCCATCGCATGGCCATAAAGATCATTGATCGGTTTAAAACCATCAAGATCAATAACCCCGACGGTCAGTTGGCGGCTTGCGCGCTCAGATTCTGCAAATTGATGGTTTAAATGCGTAAAAAACTGTCGACGATTTGCAAGACCCGTCAGTGGGTCACGATTTGCGAGCTTTTCATTTTCTTTGTTCACGGCTTCTAGCTCAACGCGCGCTTCAATCATATTCGCAAAGTTTCTTGATTGAACCGTGGTCACCATTAACAATGTCACAGTCACGAGAACCATATTGCCCGAGATGATCAAAAATGACGCGATACCAGTTGTGCCAAAAAACAATACAAACGGCACATTCACACTTAACGCAATAATGAGCGCTGCAGAACGAAGCTGTTGCAAACAAATAATAACGCCAACGCCGGTTATAGCCATAAAGAACGCAATATGGCCTTGCATGAAACTATTTCCATAAGGAAACAGCATCAAAGACCAAGCGGTGAGCATAATCGTAAACGCTCCGGACAAAACATTGGTCCGCATCAGCATTTTATGTGCAGATTCAAAGCTTGAAACGACTTTGCGAGATCTTAACCAGCTTAATATTCTAACGCCACAAACAATCGTGATCGCCAAGGGTATATAAAGGGAAAGCCAATCAGGTGCTTGTCCATAAAAGCTGATTGCGAGCGCCCAAGTGTTGATCAGCAAGACCGAATACATAAGCGGAACTTGCGTGGAAAACAGATCAAACTGCGCCTTAACTAGTTCTTTGTTCTTCGCATCCAACACAAACTGTGACACGATAAATTTGAGCGCGGCTCTTACCAAAATATTCTATTCCCCGCACTTTTCTTCATAAACGACCAAGAAGACTTTCAAATGCTAACCTTAAACACACGCTATTAGATGTTGATTAAGCAATACTTTAAAAACTTTGCAAAGATTTACAGACGTCTAGCTGTAGTCAAGGTTTGAGAATTCAAATGAAGTGCACTTTAAATTCCCTTATCCTGAACAGCTCGCGCCGAGTTTAAAGCGTGGATAATTTGTGCTCCAATGGGTGCAAAAATAATGAAAATTCTGAAGGCTATTTCCCGTTGGTGCCACTCATTATTATCTCACATGACTAGGTTGATTAAGTCTTTGGCACGTTGAACGTAGCGATAAAATGCTGATCTAAATTTATTTATATCGTCCAAGAGGCAAGAATAACACCACACAAAATTAGCTAAGAAGGCAATAATTTGCTAGCCATCAAAAGCCTCGATCAGCTAAAGATATGGTAATTTTAAATTCAAACTTATTCCGAAAGCGACCGGGAGATACGTCATGGCAAACCCACTTTATGATGAACTTTTTGGAAAGCACCTCGGCAAAGACACCATCTTTTTGCAGTTAACAAATGGACAGACCATTTCCCACGATGAATTTTTAAAGATGAGTGCACAATATGCGCACACATTTGCCAAATTGGGAATCAACGAAGGGGATCGTCTAGCAGTTCAGGTTGAAAAGTCACCACAATGTTTAGCTATATATGCCGCCTGCGCTCAAAGTGGCATCGTTTTCCTACCTCTAAATACGGGCTATACAGCAAGCGAGATGACGTACTTTATTAAAGATAGTGGTGCGCGCTTGGTGATTTGTGATGACAACAGTCTCGCTGAGCTTAAACCAATAGCAACCGCACTAAATGCGTCGACTGAGACGTTGAACATTAACGGTTCAGGTTCGCTTGCAACAAAAGCAAAATTTGAGCTCAAAGAGTTTCCAACAGTTGATCGCGCACGAGACGAATTAGCTGCAATTCTATATACATCGGGAACAACAGGGCGCTCTAAGGGGGCCATGCTAACCCAGGAGAATTTGCTATCAAATGCTAAAACCTTGGTAACATCTTGGAAATTTACATCTGATGATATTCTGCTGCATGCTTTACCAATTTTTCATACCCACGGGCTTTTTGTCGCTACAAATACCTCGTTATTAGCAGGCAATAAAATGATCTTTCTTCCTAAGTTTGATTTGGACAATATCATCGCCTTACTACCTCAAGCGACGACAATGATGGGTGTCCCAACCTTTTATACCCGATTGTTGAACGACGCACGATTTACATCCCAATTGGCCCAACATATGCGGTTGTTTATTTCTGGAAGTGCACCCTTACTTGCCGAAACACATATCGAATTTGAAGAGAGAACTGGCCATCGTATTCTGGAACGATATGGCATGACAGAAACAAACATGAACACGTCAAACCCACATGACGGTGAGCGCCGCCCAGGCACCGTTGGGTTTGCGCTTGAAGGGACAGACGTTAAAATTACAGATAGCGAGACGGGAGCTGAACTTCCTGCCGGGGAGATCGGCCAAATTGAAG
>CAJQOR010000318.1 GCA_905479965.1 uncultured Rhizobiaceae group bacterium
AGCGAGAGATCTGATTTTTTTCAATAATCATGAAAGACTGTTTTGTTCGCCGCAACACAGCTTAACTGTCGGGCTTTTGCCGTAGGTGAACAAAAATCAAACTCTGCTCCAGCGTAACCTTATCTTTATAGGACAGCACTATATCACGCGTATCAAAGGCAAATTTTTCCAATGTAAAAGTGTCGGGGTGGTTGACACTTTTGTCTCGCAGATTGCTTTGACCAAGGCGACATTGTGAGAGTTTTTCTCTTAATAAGTCAAATCCAATATATGCATATTCTGAACGATATTCAAAAGCCCAGTAGCAATATTGCGAATATGCACCATCCATGCCCATAGCGTTCCCACATTTGTGGCTTTTCCGTCCCAAAGCTGCATCAACATGTTTGGTAATTTGAGGCCATTTAGTATTTGTGTTAGACACAGCATCACATAGATTTTCGGCATCTGCTGGAGAGATGCTATGCCATAATAAAACCACTGCAATACTTGCGGTCCGACCCAACATTAGTCTCGTACCAATTGTTGGCCTTGCAAAAGCCTAAAAGGAGTTGGCGGGGTGGTTTTGCTCACCCAATAGTATGCACCTGCATATTCCATCACAAACCAGCCTGTCCAATCAACTTCTCCTGGCCAGATACTTTCATATTCATCGGTCTTTTTGTTGATGCGCCATCTACCCTGAGCTGAACGAGATCCATCTTGTGCAAAAATCGTCGTGCCATCTGTGTTGAAATATTGACGGTAAAGTTTGTCTTCCCACTTTCCACTTTCCACTTGCTGTATTGCCAGACAGTAAGGACATAATTTCATCAGCAGGGAGTTTAACAGATTGTGAAGTTACTGGACCAGTGAGGCCAACAGATAACAGTCCCGCGATTAAAAAACGCCGATTAATCATGATCTTGGACGTTCTTTCTTGGGGTCATAATGAGCAAATGGCACGATCACAGCAGGTAAGCGTTTCTGATGTCCATCCAACTTGCCAATTTCAACCACAGTGCCTATCTCATGGTGGGCGACATCTACACGCGCAAGCGCAATGTTTGTTCCGAGAATAGGTGATCGCATGGAGGAAGTTATTTCACCTATTTGAGCGCGACCAATGTGCACGCAATCACCGTGTAAGACATCCACTGCACTATCAATTTCCAAACCAACCAACTTCCGAGAAGGGTGTTCTTTCCGGCGGATGAGCGCATCGCGACCTATAAAGTCATCTTCTTTAGATTTTAATGGGACCGTAAAGCCGATGCCTGCCTCAAATGGATCAGTTTGATCTGAGAAGTCGTACCCTGCAAAAATTAGTCCTGCTTCAATGCGAACCATGTCCAATGCTTCAAGTCCCATTGGTTTGAGACCATGCTCTTTTCCAGCATTCCATACAGCGTCAAATACTTGATGGGCATGTTTTGGGTGGCAGAATATTTCATAGCCCAACTCGCCTGTGTAGCCTGTACGTGAAACAACTATGGGAACACCGTCGTGTTCGTGAATACGTGCTGGCGTCATCCGGAACCATTCTAACTCTTCCAAGCTAGGCTGATGTGGCGCAGTCCATATAATCTTTTTCAACAGGTCCCGACTATTTGGACCTTGCACTGCTATATTATGCTGCATGTCTGTTGACGAGCGGATGAGGACTTTCAGCCCAAGTCTTTCTGCTTTTTCGCGAATCCACTCCCCACTATAATCTGAGCCGCCAATCCACCTGAAATTATCTTTACCTAGGCGGAAGACCGTTCCGTCATCTACCATGCCTCCGTGCGGGTAACACATCGCGGTATATACCACGCCTCCAACGGCCAGTTTTTTTATGTTCCGCGTGAAGACATATTGGCAAAGCGCTTCCGCATCAGGTCCTGTTATCTCAAACTTACGTAACGGTGAGAGATCAAGTACTACACATTTTTCTCTACAAGCGTGGTACTCATCCAATGGCCCCGATTGTGAGAAACAGTTGGCAAGCCAATAGCCATTATACTCTACAAAATTGCGCGTATGATTGGCAAATCTCTCGTGAAAACCGGTTTGTTTTGTCATTTTAGGCTCCGCTTCTGGTGTCGCTCTAAACGCAATTGCGCGCTGAAATTTTTCTTCACCCGAATAGGTGCGAACATGGATGTCTGTGGGGTTCCAACCGTTTGCTGGTGACGTATCGTCTGGGCATGCTGAAGTCACGCAGATAAGATCGGTTAACGCTCGAAGAAGAACGAAGTCGCCAGGACGCGACCATGGTTCATCGGCGTACATCACGCCATGTTCATCAATTCCGGTGTTGAAAAAGAAATTTATTGCCATCCAACCTGCACGCTCTGATACACCGCGATCTTTCAGCGAAGCATTAAAGTTTTCGGAGCAATTCACATGGCCTGGGTAACCAATATCATCGTAATATTTTGCCGCACAAGCCAAAGCAAATGCATCATGGCGACCACAGTTGTCCTGTATAACTTCAATCAGAGGCAACATATCCTGATCATAGTATTTTGCATGAAGCCCAGGCATCGGATAAGCATGCCCCATTAAGGTTCGGGTTGTTGTCACGTCTAATGCATGCTCAATCCCTTTATCCAGTTTTCGAGCTGAAAAACACTGAAAGTCTGTGCATTGACGGCCATCAACATCCAGTATTTGTATAAAATCACCCGCTTTAACAAAATAGCTTTGAGCTGTCGCTGAGTGAATACGAATATTGTCTATTGGGTCAGCTAATGGATCTGGTAACTCAAATTTATGAACTTGCTTAATGATTGCGCGTTTTATCAATACAACGAGCGGTGTCGCTGTATTTTGCAATTCAAAATTCATGATTTCGCCTGGTGCGGCAATAATAATTGATCCCTCACGGCTAGCTGTCAAACTTACTTCATCTTTTGCTGGAGACGTTTCGCCAAAAAATGCAATCCCACCGGCATTATTAAGATCAATCTTGCGTGCCTCCATGCCCAACTTGAGGCCATGCAAAGATGTCTCGTTAGAGAAAAGCAATGACTTTAACCCATCTGCGTTGGAATTCGGGTTTTGGTTAACAATACGAGCGTCAATATTTCCTTTCAAATCGGCGGCTATCAACTCGCACAGCTGACCACCCTCATCATTGATGATGGTGATGGTATCAGCTGGTTCAATTGGGATTAATATGGCCCCGCAACCTTCAATAACGTAGCGTTCTGTCCCAGCTGGCAGTGAAAAAATACTAGGCTCAGATATTATGCTGGGCAAGGGTGGAGAAGATCGTAGTTTAGGGTAATTATGATCCAGCATCTGATTATCCATATATCTTTCATTTATTGCATCTGTGGAAAAAATGTTTAATGTAAAGAATAATGCGCTGGGTGAATTTGCGCAAGCCTTGGAGGAAAATTCGATGCAATGTGAGCACATAAATTTTTTAGGGTGGGAGCTTTTTCTCTTAGCTCGTCCTTGATCATCATACCATATTTTAGGAAATCGGCGTGATACAGGTCCTCGGTCTTGGACTTGTTGCGGCCATATTGTGGGGCGCGCATGATATTTGCGTTCGATATGTAAGCCAACGAAGTGGTATTTTACCGTCTATCCTTATGGTGTTAACTTTCGGATTTTTACTTCAGTTGCCAATCACATATTTTTTTGCAGATTGGGAGCAGCTCGAAGTATTGGCATTTTTATACGCTCTCGTATCAGGGGCTTTTTTCGCGATTGGGACGGTATCTCTTTATAGAGGTTTTGCAATTGGCCCCGTGCGGCTTGTCGCACCGATTGTGGGATCTTATCCAGTACTATCTATTGCCCATGCTATATGGGCAGGTCATCAGATTACCCCTATCCAGCTCCTTGCTGTGATCTTAATCATCGGAGGTATAGCAATCGTTGCCCATGGTCATGAAAATGAGAGCAACGGTAAAAAGAGCCATGCTGTTCTATGGGGTTTGAGTGGTGCAATTAGTTTTGCATTGAGTTTTGCGATAGGGCAAAGTGCAGCTGCCGATGGCGCAGCGACTTCCACGATTGCATTGGGGCGTTTAGCCGCCATATTTTTATTAATCAGCGTAATGTTGATCCTTCGGCAAAACAAAATCCCGAAGCTGCGAGAGTGGCCTTTACTGGCGTTTATGGGCTTTTTGGATGGAAGTGCATTGGCGCTTGTCCTTTATGCGGGCAGTCGAGCCCACGCAGAGTTCGCTTCAGTGACCGCATCTATTTTTGGCTTGTTTACAATTATTTTCGCTTGGGCAATTTTAAAGGAGCCAATGACCCGCCATCAATGGTGCGGAGTAGCCGTAGTTTTTTCGGCAATCGCTTGCCTGGGTGTATTCTAAAACATAAACCTCATGTCGCTTCTTTTTCCATCGAGCGTCACGCTGTTTCAAAAATAGCTCAAGAGTTTGATCATTCATCAGTCCAGCTCAAAAATATAATATGCCAACCATTGGACGTAGAGCATTCCAATTAACTCAGAACCTCGCATTGATTGGTGTCTTGCTCCTTTTTAGTTTAATACAAGCAAGAGATCTCAATACTATCTTCAGCGATTTTTAACCATGAATTTGCTATATTTT
The DNA here is from genome assembly GCA_905479965.1 of uncultured Rhizobiaceae group bacterium. The sequence goes on from CAJQOR010000318.1 coordinate 4,545, forward strand.
GTGGGTACTGTATTTGAGTAACTGTGTAATCTCGCGTCCTTGGAGATATAACCTTGCGAATGAGCAAGTCGACTTCGATGATTTTGTGTCTGACAATGCTTGTTGTTCAGCCAATTAGCCGTGCCTATGCGTTGGATATATTCGGCTATTGTTTAAGCGGCGATTGTAAGGCATCCAACCAAGATACAGATGTTATTGATCCCAAGATTTATCAAGTAGACTTAAACCTTCAAAACGGGACGACGGAAGAAGTTGAGCTTGCGATCAAATCAGCTTCTGAATTGTGGCGCGGACGCGAAAAAGCTGTTGCAGGGTCTGCTGGACTTTTAGCACGCGCTAAAGGAGATTATCGCCGTTTACTAGCCGGGCTCTATAATGAAGGCTATTACGGTGGTGAAATTTCAATTCTCGTAAATGGCGTTCAAGCGTCAGCTATGAAGCCAGGAATAGAGTTTCCCCAAGCATCAACGGTTACGATTTCAATCGATACAGGCAATCTATATCGTTTTGGAACATTTGATATTTTCAACCGTGCACCAGATCCACAAGGTGGTGAAGATGTCGTTGAAAAGCCAGATACGCTTAAAGTCACAAGTGGTGATATCGCCAAAGCAAAAAGTGTTGGTCTTGCTGGCCGTCTTGCCGTTGAGGAATGGCGTCAACAGGGTTACCCACATGCAAAAATTGGCGGGCAAAGTGTCAAAGCGCAACACGATAAGAACATACTAAATGTCAATTTGAGCATCGATCCAGGCGAGAAAGCTGATTATGGTGTAACCAGTGTGTCAGGAACGGAACGCATGGATGAGGCGTTTGTTGCTTATATGACCGGCCTCAAAACGGGACAAGAATACGACCCAGATGACATAGAAGACGCAAAACAACGTCTGGATAAGCTTGACGTATTTGCTGTGCGCAAAGTGGAAACCGGCGCAGAAACTGATCAAGATGGCAAGGTGCCAATTAATGTTGAGGTTCGCGAGAAAAAGCTCCGCCGCATCGGTTTGGGGGCCACAGTTTCTTCAACCGATGGTGCAGGTCTCAGCGCTTTTTGGCTCAATAGAAACCTCTTTGGACGCGCTGAGCGGTTGCGCCTTGATGGCGAGATCAGCGGTCTAGGTTCAAGTTCAAGCGTGGACGAGCTGGATTTTAATCTAAGCGCGACGTTTACAAAGCCCGGTGTGTTTACCCCCAATACAGATTCAGTGACGAAAATATTTGCCGAACGAGAGTTCAATTCGTCCTTTGAGGGGGAAACCGGTGGCTTCTCCTCCGTTCTGACCCATCAATTGAGCCGTAAAATTAACATCGCGGGTGGCGGGTTTTATGAATATTCACGCTTTAAAGATGCTTTTGGTACCCGAAATTTCTCGACGCTCGGTGCGATAGGTGAAATTGCCTATGATGGTCGCGACAGCAAAGTTGATCCTAGTAAAGATGCGCTTGCAAAGATCGAAGTAAAACCATTTTATGAGTTTGAAAATGGCAATGCTGGGGTTCGCGTGGACGCCGAACTACGTGCCTATCAAACACTCGATAACAATGGTAAAACTGTTCTAGCTGCGCGCATTAAGGTGGGGTCTGTGTTCGGTCCGCCGCGTGATCAAGTGCCAACAAACTTTTTGTACCTTTCAGGCGGTGGCGGCTCCATCCGTGGATTTGGTTTTAACAATGTTGGTATTGTTGAAGGTTCAGGCGATGTCTCCGGTGGGCGCTCACGTCTTGAAACAAGTGTTGAGGTTCGGCACAAATTTACTGATACAATCGGTGGTGTTGCCTTTGTCGATGGCGGAATTGTGGGCAAAGACCCAATTATCGATTTCTTACAAGACTTTCGCGTAAGTGTAGGCGTTGGCGCACGTTATTATACCTCCCTTGGACCTATCCGACTTGATATCGCTGTACCGATAAATCCAAAGGCTGGTGATCCGGACTTTGGCATTTTTGCCGGTATCGGTCAGGCATTTTAGGGGGATGGTATGAAAAGATCCTTCTTTAAAAAGATTGCGCTGTCCGTGCTTGCACTTATTGCAACATTGCTCATCGGCATTATTGTGGTGTTTTCGCAAGATAATGAGCGATCTGCACTGATTGAGTATGTTGAAGAGCAGATTTCATCGCCAAGTTTTCAAATCAGGCTTAACGGTATTGAGGGGTCATTGTCATCTGATGTTTCACTTCAATCCATCACAATTGCTGATGAAGAGGGCGTCTGGCTTGAGATCACAAAGCCGAGATTGGTTTGGACCAGGTCAGCGTTAATCACTGGGCGTCTTTTGGTCGATACGCTTGCCGCTGAGCATATCGACTTTATCCGCAAACCTTTGCCTGAGGAAGCTTCCCCCTCTCCAGAAAGTAGTGCTTTTCAATTGCCTGAATTGCCGGTTTCCGTTGTGCTAGAAAAGCTTGATTTGCCCCTTGTTGAGTTTGGCAAAGATGTCTTTGATCTTGCTGCAAAAGCCCGTGTTGAGGGTAGATTTTTACTCGATGATGGTTCGCTTGATCTAGATTTGTTGATCAACCGCACCGATGAAACCCAAGGCGAGTTAAAGGCGATCGTTAAATATGAAAGCTCGGCCAAAACACTTGCACTCGATGTTGAGTTATCAGAGCCTGAAAATGGTATATTAGCCTCGGCGTTTGGTTTGCCGGGAAAGCCGCCTGTATCTCTTGCAATCATCGGGGATGCACCGATATCCGATCTTGATGTCGGGATGTCGTTTGATGTCGATAATAAAAGAATTTTAAACGGCATTGTCACTTTGCGCGACGTCGAAGACGGGCTTAAAGCAAACGCAAGTCTCAGCGGACCAATTGGTGAGTTATTACCGCCAAGCCAACGCGCGCTTTTTGGTGAGAACAGTGATGTTGACGCCGAACTTATTGTTTTAAATTCAGGTGGATTTCAGCTCAATAGCGCCAATGTATCAAGTGGTGCGGTTCATCTAACCGCTGCTGCGAAAACTACTGCCGATGGCTTTTTAAGTGCGCTCAAAATCAAGGGTGGTTTAAACAGCATCGCCGGTGAGCGCATAGTTATTCCATCGGAAGCTGGTGATCAGACCATCCAATCCGCGACGATCGATATCAATTACAATCCAGCGCTACAGAATACTTGGGGTGGCACCTTAAAGGTTAGCGATTTCGTCAATTCAGATATCTCATTTGGCACAATTGGTATTGATG
>CAJQOR010000319.1 GCA_905479965.1 uncultured Rhizobiaceae group bacterium
TTTGTGATTGCAGCTTATTTTACTAAGAATTTTCTTAATTGGGCGCAGAAGTTCCGCAAACATCTTGGAATTATCGAAAAGCTGATGGGGCTTTTCCTGATAATGTTTGGTTTATTAATTGCAACAAATTCGGTTAGCATAATTGCGCAGTGGATGCTTGAAAACATCCCGTGGTTTGATGCGCTTGGCTAATAAATTGGGAGGTTTATTATGAAGTATATTCTGATCGCTTTAACTCTAATTATCGGTTGTGTTCAACTCAATGCTGCCGAAATCGGTGATGACGGATTACACAAAGCTTCGTGGATGCGCGATACGTTCAAGGATTTGCAAGAAGATTTGGAAGAAGCTAATTCTGAAGGCAAACGCCTCATGCTCATTATTGAACAGCGTGGATGTATCTATTGCAAAAGAATGCATGAAGAAGTTTTTGTGATTCCCGAGATCAAAGAATTCATCGAGGAAAACTTCTTTGTAGTGCAGTTGAATATGTTTGGAGATGTGGACGTCACAGATTTTGATGGCGAGACTCTGCCAGAAAAAGAGATGGCAAAACATTGGGGTGTTTTATTCACACCCAGCATCTTATTCTTCGATGAAAGCGTTGGAAGCGACAAAACAGCTGTGCAAGCCGCTGTTGCCACTATTCCCGGAGCTTTCGGGCGTTACACAACGTTTAATATGCTAAACTGGGTCATTGAGAAGGGTTATCTAAAAGATGAACCTTTTCAGAAATATCATGCCCGAAAATTTGCTGAACAGAAAAAATAGTTATGGTTCAAACACATTAACAAATTCATTTAATTGAATTTGTTGTTGCGTTATTTTGATTTTATGCCATGATGTCGCATGTGAGGACATTGAGGAATGTTCTGAGGAGGAGACATGAAGTACTTATTGGGAGTGGTACTTGCGACCGGATTTTTAACATCCGCAGCAATCGCCGAAACAACATCACCATCTAGCGTTAAATTCAGCGACGATGGTGTCATGGCATCGCTAACGGGTAAAGCCGGAGACGCCAAAACAGGTCGATCAGTATTTGCAAATCGGAAACTTGGCAATTGTTTAGCCTGTCACATCAACTCAGAAATGAGTGAAGAATCGTTTCATGGTGAAGTCGGTCCGCCGATGGATGGTGTTGCCGATCGCTGGTCTGAGCAAGAGCTAAGAGCCATTGTTACAAATTCTAAGATGATCTTTGAAGGTACCATTATGCCAGCATTTTATATCGATGCAGGATATGGGCGTCCTTTGGAAAAATTTTCAGGAAAATCAATTCTATCTGCTGAGCAGGTGGAAGATGTCATCGCATATTTGCTGACACTGAAAGAAGAATAAACGTTTATTGGAGAGAAGCATGGAGCTTTCACGAAGAAAATTGTTGGCACTGGGCGCAAGTTCAATTGCACTCATGGGTTTGGGAACCTCGGTGGCATTTGCCAGTAAAGCTGATGAGGCAATCGCCGAATTTACAGGTGGTTCAGAGGCAAGCGAGGGTGCACTTGAGTTAACCGCTCCAGAGATCGCTGAAAACGGCAACACAGTACCGATTGAAGTCAATGCACCGGGTGCTGTCTCAGTCACGGTGTTGGCTGACGGTAATCCTGTGCCAAATGTTGCGACCTTCAACTTTGGTAAGTTGAACGCGTCCCGCAGTGCCTCAACACGCATTAGACTTTCAAAAACACAAAACGTTATCGCAGTTGCAAAGATGGAAGATGGTTCATTCCAAATTGCAAAGGCAAACGTGAAAGTAACAATTGGCGGCTGCGGCGGCTAAATTAAGAATAGGAGAATACTCATGGCTTCTGGTGTAAAACCACGGGTTAAAGTGCCAAAAAAAGCGTCTGCTGGCGATGTCATTACGATCAAAACTTTGATCAGCCATAAAATGGAAAGTGGTCAACGCAAAGATGGTGATGGCAACGTTATCCCGCGCTCAATTATCAATCGATTTGTCGCTGATTTCAACGGTGAGAACGTGATCGATGTAACGCTTGAGCCAGCGATTTCAACAAACCCATATTTTCAATTCGATGCAACAGTTCCTGAATCAGGTGAATTTCACTTCACTTGGTATGATGATGATGGGGACGTCTACGAAACAAAGAAAAAGATCACTGTTTCATAGACCGAGTTTGCAACTACCATTGGGAGGGGTAGAAATGGGAATCAAATTAATATCATTTATATCGGCAATAGTTTGTGCTGGCAGCGCGTATGCTCAAGACAGCAACCAACTCAATGTTGAGGGAGAGATATTGGCGAGTACTACCGCAGCTCCTTCACACATGGAAAATGTGGATACAATTTATTCAGGTTGGCACTTCCGTTCGGTGGAAACCCAAGCGCTTCAATTAGATGATTTCGACAATCCAGGCATGGTGTTTGTTGATCAGGGTATTGATCTTTTTGGCAAAGTGGATGGATCTGAAGGCAAGTCTTGCCAATCATGCCATGAAGATGTTGAAGATTTCGCTGAACTGCGCACAAAACTACCACGTGTTGAAGATGGGCAATTGGTGTCGATGGAAAACCTTGTCAATGAATGTCGCACAGAGCGCATGGGTGCTGAGGCTTGGAAATGGTCATCTACAAACATGACGGCTGTGACCGGTTTGATTGGACTTCAATCGCGCGGCATGCCGATGAACGTTAAAATTGATGGCGATGCAGCACCTTTTTGGGAAGCGGGCAAAGAGTTATATTATACCCGTGTCGGACAACTCGATATGTCCTGTTCAAATTGCCATGAGGATAATTATGGCGTCATGATCCGTGCTGACCATCTTTCTCAGGGGCAAATCAATGGCTTTCCGGCCTATCGTCTGAAAAATGCGAAACTGAATTCAATCCACAATCGCTTTAAAGGTTGCATGAGCAATATTCGTGCAACGCCGTTTAAAGAAGGTGGCAAAGAGTTCAAAGCACTTGAGCTTTACATTGCGTCTCGCGGTGAAGGGCTAGCTGTCGAAACACCATCCGTTCGTAACTAGACAAAATTTTGTACCTCGCATTAAATGCGGGGTATTTTTACAACTAATATATTCAAATATTCTAATATGTTTTAAGTAAGGTAAGTTTATGATATCAAGACGTGATTTCTTACAAGTCAGCATGGCAGCGTCCGCGCTAGTTGGAACGTCGGGTTTTGGAAACTGGGCAAAACTTGCGGCTCAACAATCGCTGACACAAGATCAATTGCTCGATTTCGATACCTTCGGAAATATATCACTTATTCACATCACTGATATTCATGGACAGATAAAACCGATCTATTTCCGCGAGCCTTCCGTAAACATTGGCGTTGGCGGTAATAAAGGTGCGGTACCGCATGTTACTGGAGCCTCGTTTCGCAAACTTTACGGCATCGATGACGGCAGCTACAGCCACTATGCGTTAAGCTCTGGTGATTTCGCCTCACTTGCACAAGGTTATGGCCGCGTGGGCGGACTGGATCGCGTGGCAACTGTTATCAAAGCTATCAGAGCTGACCGACCAGATGCGATTTTGCTTGATGGTGGTGACACCTGGCATGGCTCATATACTTGCCACAAAACAGGCGGCCAAGATATGGTCAATGTAATGAATGCGCTTAATCCTGATGCGATGACGTTCCATTGGGAATTTACGTTAGGGTCGGACCGCGTTCAAGAAATCGTTGAAGGTTTGCCATTTGCAGCGCTCGGGCAAAACATTTTTGATGCGGAATGGGATGAGCCATCAGAATTGTTCCCACCATATAAAATGTTTGAGCGTGGTGGCACAAAGGTTGCAGTTATTGGCCAAGCATTCCCCTATATGCCAATTGCAAATCCTGGTTGGATGTTCCCTGAATATTCATTTGGTATTCGCGATGAGAATATGCAGGCCATGGTCGATCAAGTTCGTTCAGAAGGTGCGGAATGCGTCGTTGTTTTATCCCATAATGGTTTTGATGTTGATAAGAAAATGGCGACAGTAGTCTCCGGTATCGATGTGATCTTATCAGGACATACCCATGATGCGCTTCCAGAACCGGCTCTTGCGGGAAGCACAATTATCATTCCATCAGGGTCTAATGGTAAATTTGTATCTCGTGTTGATCTAGATATCCGTGATGGTGCCATGAAGGGCTATCGCCACAAACTTATCCCAATTTTCTCAGATATCATCGAACCGGATGCAGACGTATCAGCACTTATCGATGAACAACGTGCCCCTTATGAAGCGGAATTGAGCGAAGTTATCGGCAAAACCGAAAGCCTTCTGTATCGACGTGGGAATTTCAATGGCACATGGGACGATGTGATCTGTGATGCGCTGATCTCAGAACGCGATGCAGAAATTGCTCTGAGCCCAGGCGTTCGTTGGGGCCCATCAGTTATTCCAGGGCAGGATATCACGCGCGAAGATCTCTTTAATGTAACATCAATGAGTTATGGCCAAGCCTATCGAACGGAAATGACTGGGGAATTCTTAAAGATCGTTTTGGAAGATGTTGCGGACAACATTTTTAATCCCGATCCTTATTATCAACAAGGCGGTGATATGGTCCGCACCGGTGGTCTAGGCTACCACATTGATGTGAGCCAACCACAGGGCAGTCGCATTTCAAATCTCACACTTTTAAAAACAGGCGAGGCTATTGAAACAAGCAACTCTTATGTGGTTGCTGGTTGGGCTTCCGTGAATGAAGACACGGAAGGTCCGCAGATTTGGGATGTTGTTGAAAGTCACATTCGCAAACAGGGAACCATAAAAGTGGAGCCCAATAACAGCGTCACAATTAAGGGCATATAAGACAATGACGGAACCCAAAAATTTAGATGACAAGCGCAAGATCCGATCGCGTCGATCTTTCTTGAAAGGAAGCGCGGCAATGATGGCAGGTTCTGTCGTTGCAGGTTCCGCGCAGGCAAGCGGCCCTGATCCTTTAATCACAGAACTTCAGGATTGGGCATCGGCAACGGGCGTGGGTGTTGATGAAACACCTTATGGCATGCCAATTAGTTACGAATCCCATGTGGTTCGCCGCAATGTTGAATGGCTCACAGCCGATCCGATTTCTTCAATTAATTTCACACCCATTCATGCTTTGGATGGAACGATTACCCCGCAAGGCTGCGCCTTTGAGCGACATCATTCTGGTGCCATCGAACTGCGTAAAGAAGACTACCGTTTGATGATCAACGGATTGGTCGATCGTGAAGTTGTGTTCACCTATGACGATCTGGAGCGTTTCCCGCGTGAAAATCATGTTTATTTTTGTGAGTGTGCTGCAAATACGGGAATGGAATGGGCCGGAGCGCAGCTAAACGGTGCGCAATTCACCCACGGGATGATCCATAATATGGAATATACCGGTGTGCCACTTCGTGCCTTATTAAATGAGGTTGGCGCTGATATTTCATCAGATAAATGGGTTTATGTGGAAGGTGCAGATGCTTCATCAAATGGCCGCTCTATTCCCATGGAAAAGGCCCTTGATGACGTTTTGGTTGCGTTTAAGGCCAATGGCGAAGCGTTGCGCATGGAGCACGGTTATCCCGTGCGGCTTGTGGTTCCGGGTTGGGAAGGCAATATGTGGGTGAAATGGTTGCGCCGGATTGAAGTATCCGATGCGCCTGTTGAAAGTCGCGAAGAAACATCGAAATATACAGACGTGTTAGAAGACGGTAGCGCACGTAAATGGACATGGGTGATGGATGCAAAATCCGTCATCACATCGCCAAGCCCGCAAATGCCAATAAAGCACGGTCCCGGTCAAATGGTGATCTCAGGGTTAGCTTGGTCCGGTCATGGACAGATCACACGCGTTGATGTGTCCAAAGATGGTGGCATCACGTGGGAAACTGCTCGTTTGGGTAAGCAAGGTGATACAAAAGCGCTAACGCGGTTCTATCTTGATACAAATTGGGATGGTGCACCGATGCTCTTACAAG
>CAJQOR010000320.1 GCA_905479965.1 uncultured Rhizobiaceae group bacterium
GCTTGAAGATTGCCTGTCGGCCAAACCTTCTTACAGATCCAATATTCGATATCAGCAATATCAAAGCTTTTCGGCTGTGTTGCTGCACGTTGTGTTACGCTATCACTATCAAGTGCAGTCATTTCAAGCGTAAAACCCAAATCTTCTTTCACTTTCGTAGCAACATCGTTCAAGTTTGAAACGCCTGTACCAAACTGGCGCAGCGTCACATTTTTAATATTCTGAGCCCAGATTGTTGGAAAGCCAGTGATCGCACCAGATCCAATTGCAGCGCCCGCGGTTGCAGCAGTTCCCTTTAGGAGTGACCTTCTTGATAAACCACTTTTTTTGTTCTCTGTTGTCATATTCATTCCTTCTTTTGTTATAGTTTTGGCCTTAAACTCCAAGGGCCAGGTCTTCACTTAATTCGGTAACATCCGGACATCCTCAGTCTTCCAACTGAGATAAACGCTGTCACCAATTTCGAATGGATTTTGGAAAAAAGATTGGTCTGATAAGTTGACTGCAATTTCGCCGAATTCATCCGCTTTTGCAGAAACCTGAATATTGGTACCGAGATATTCGATTTCTTCAATTTTGCTAGCAATGCTGGCAACAATGCCTTTTGCTGTTTTTGGTTTTTTCGAAATAAAGATTTTGTCGCTGCGGATCGCCTGAAGTTGCCCTTCATTGGAAATCACATTATGCCCACCCATAAACCTTGCGATGAATTCCGTCGCAGGTTTATTAAACACATCAATGGGCGAACCTGATTGTTCGATCTTGCCATCATGCATCACCACAATATTATCGGCTAAGGCCATTGCCTCATCTTGTGAATGAGTGACGTGGACAAACGAAATACCTAAGCTTCGTTGGAGTTTCTTTAGCTCCACGCGCATCTTAAGTCGTAAAAAAGGATCCAGGGCAGACAACGGCTCGTCGAGTAAAAGGATGGATGGCCGAGTTATCAACGCGCGGGCAAGAGCAACGCGTTGTTGTTGTCCCCCTGAAAGCTGTTCGGGAAAGCGTTCGCTGTAGTTAGTCATATCGACCAGCTCGAGCATTTCTTTCGCCTTTTGATGTCGCTCAGCCTTATCAATATTTTTGATTTTCATACTGAAGGCGACATTGTCTAGAACGCTAAGATGCGGAAAAAGCGCATAGTTTTGAAACATCATTGCAGTGCCGCGATCCGCAGGCGCTAAGTTGGTGATATTTTTACCACCCAAAATAATATCGCCATTGGTTGCAATCTCATGCCCTGCGATCATGCGCAAAGTGGATGATTTACCACATCCAGATGGCCCTAAAAGACACGTATAGCTCGCCTTGGGGATTTTAAGCCCGATATTATCAACGGCCTTTACATCACCATACAACTTGGTCAGCGCCACCAATTCTAATTCTGTATTCTTATTCATAGAGCCTCTACAACTTTGATGCTGTTCACCTTGCATGAAGTGTGCCAAGTAAAGAATTAGACGATTAAGTTATTGAATTTATTACATTTAAAATATTTCAGGAAGAATATTAAAGTTTTCAAAAATCCAAAAATGCCTATTATTTATACAATATGATTAAAGATTGTATACAATATAGAATTGTTATTGTTGACACTTTAGGCTAGCTATGGTCATAAGAAAAAAATTATGACCACGTAGTATTTGGATACCCATGGGCGCGCGCGCATCACATTACCAAACATTAACCGACCTGCCTGAGGGCAAGGCTAGAGATATTTATATAGAGCTGCAAAAAGCGATTTTATCGCACAACCTGCTGCCAGGCGTTAAACTATCGGAGGATGAAGTTGGCGATTTGTTCGGTGCAAGTCGAACAATTGTCAGAACTGCATTGCAAGCGCTCTCTCATTCTCAGCTTGTCACCATTGAAAAAAACAGAGGTGCGTTTATCGCTCAACCTTCTGTTAAAGAAGCGCAAGAAGTTTTTGAAGCGCGCGAACTTATCGAACCCCGTGTCGCTGGCATGGCCGCAAAGAAAATAACGTCAAAAGATATCGATATTCTTCACAATCACATAGAAGCAGAGCATGCAGCAATTGCGGCAGGTGATAAAGGTGAAGCTCTGTCGTTATCAGGTTTCTTTCATGTGATCATCGCTGATGTTGCCGAACATGAGGTATTTAGCAAAATCGTACGGTCCCTCATTTCTAGGTCCTCATTGATCATTGCGCTTTATTGGAAGCGTCTTGATACAACATGCGAAAGTCATTCCCATCACGCACTTTTAGATGCATTTTCAGAAAATGATGCGCAAGCGGCAGAGCAGATCATGAAAAGTCACATCGTCGATCTTCACTCAGGTCTTGATCTCAAGAACCATGCGCAAACAAAACAAAGCCTTGCCTCTATATTGAAAAAGTAACTGTCAATTGCGCAACGTCTTTGCGATCATAATGCCAGCCTCCTCTTTCAGAAATCCAGAGCTTCATCATATTGCCTTTTAGAACCATCATGATAATTTCTCCGATTGAAAGGGTCCCGTCATGCAGCAAGTAATCACGCAGAATTTTAAGATGGTTGGCGATTTTGAAGAAGTAAATTTCCAAAAGTGGATCCAGCATCGCGCGGACATCTTAGATGTGGACGTCAAAGTAAAAACCGCCAGTTCATCTTTGATGGAAATATCCGCGTCAGGTCACCCAATTCTCATCGAAGCGTTTGAAATAGCCTGCAGCCTTGGTCCTTTGGAATCAACCGTTGATAGCATTGTCATTGCTTAAGCCATCATAAAATGACACATAAATCTCTATGCCTAATATTTGCGCAAAAATTTACGTGGTGAATTTATTCGCATATTGCTCTGGACAGAGACAATAATCTATGGGTAAGTTTCAGCCGATTATTAAATGGGGATGGATGAAACAGTAATATCAACAAATGTTGTTATTCGCGTTTTCATCAAGGATATCAAATGGCTAATGTTGCTATTGGTTTGAGTAAAAATTTAGCGAACGGGCGTGTCATGCGCGCTATCGTTCATGAGCAAGACCTCGTGGTATGGCGCAGCAAATCTGGCGCCCTATCTGCGTGGGATAACAGATGTCCACATCGAGGCATGCGCCTATCCCATGGGTTTGTTCGCGGTGAAGCTTTAGCATGTGTTTATCACGGCTGGCACTATGACAAGAAAGCCACCTGTCGATATATCCCAGCCCACCCCGAACTAGAACCACCAGAAACAATCAAAGCAGAGCAGTTTAGTTCACTGGAAAAAGGTGGAATGATATGGGTCAACATTGACGATCAATTGATAGAGCCATCCATCGATGAAAACTTAGCGCCTCTTCGCTCTATCAGTTACAATTGCCCAAAAAAATACGTTCAAACAGCTATGCGCTCAACTGATTTTTCAATGTTTGGTCGTGAGCAAGTAAATTGCGCTGTTACCGAAAAGGACAGTGCTTACTGGGTGATTAATTTTAAAGAACCAGAAGCCAGCCTTCATCTGTTTTTTCAAGACCTACCCAATCAATCTTGCACGATACACACCATGCTCAATGGCGAACATTGTGCTGGGACAAAGAAGTATATGTCGTATATTTTAGAAAACCTTCGCCGCATGGCTGAAAAGCAATATGAGGTGGCAACGTTGTGAATGCGTTAGATCAAGCAAAACAATATTGGTACCCAATTGGCATGCTTGATAGCATTCCCTCTTATCCAGATGTTCGACAAACCAGCCTTTTGGGGATGGAAATTGAACTTTCAAAAAAACCAGATGGCGAAATAAGTGTCACCCATAAGGGCAAAAACTGGTTGATTAAAGAAGCCTATGATCATCTTTGGACAAGCCCTTCACAGACACCAAAACAACTCTTTGATGTTCCAGAAGCGGACGAAAAAGATCGCAGATTTGTTCCATGCGGTGTTGTCCGTGTGAGATGTTCTCCACTTCGTGCAGTTGAAAACTTTCTAGATATTGCACATTTCCCGTTCGTGCACACCGATATTTTAGGGTCTGAACCTCACACAGAAGTCGCGCCTTATTCAGTTGATATCGACGATGAAAAAGATGAAGTGATCGCCACAAAAGTAAAGTTCTTCCAGCCGCAGGCTGCAAAATCAGCAAGTGATGGTATTATCACAGATTATGTCTATCGCGTACCATCACCAATGAACGCAATTCTATATAAGACCTGCCCAAGTCGAGATGACGTGCAGGATGTGATCGCCATCTTCGTTCAGCCAATTGACGAAGAAACCTGCGATGTGTGGCCGTGGATGGCGCTTTATGATGATGACAGCACGATGGCTGAAATGATCGAATTTCAACAACTTATCTTTTTGCAGGACCGTTCGGTTTTAGAAAACCAGGTTCCGACCAAATTACCGCTTGATCCCAAGATGGAAATTCCAACCCGCGCAGACCTTACCTCAATTGCTTATCGGCGCTGGCTCAAGCGACGCGGTGCACTTTATGGCGCTCTATTAAATCCAACTGAAAAACCCTCAGGAGAAAGTAATCCGGTGGCCGCAGAATGAGTTTTACATTGTATGATTACGCTCTATCGGGCAATTGCTACAAAATTCGTCTCTTTGCGAGTATTTTAGGTATCGAATATGAGCGGGTTGCGGTGGAATTCTATCCATCAGCGGAGCATAGATCTGAGAAGATGTTGCAGATTTCGCCGGCAGGTACGTTACCTATTTTAAAAACGAGTGACATGGTTCTAAGCGAAACTTCCGCCATGCTTTTCTGGATGGCGAAGAATTTTGATGCGCCCGATCATTGGTGGCCAGAAAAAGATATCTTAGCACAAGCTCGGATTATCCAGTGGATGGGGTTCGCCGGCGATTTAACGTCCACCATCGGCCAGGGGCGCTTAAATGCGCTTTTCCAAACACCAATTGATAAAGACAAAATCGTTAAAGGCGGTCGGTCCGCACTTCGTAAAATCGAGGCGCATTTGACCAATCAGTCCTTTGACGGGCATCTATTTTTAACAGGTGAAAACCCGACAATTGCAGACATTGCTTGCTTTCCATATGTAGCTTTAAGCCCAGATGTTGGCGCAAATATCGGATTAGATCACGATGAATATCCTGCCATTCGCAATTGGATTTACGCATTAAAATCTCTCGATGGCTTCATACCAATGCCGGGAATTTATGCCATGCATGAACTTAAAGATCATGAGATTGATTATGGTGCACAAAAGCCCTTCAAATCGGGGAACGCATAAATGAGTTACACATTACTCAAATCTTGCGAAGCAATCGTAACATGCGACCTAAATGGACATGTTTATCGCAACTGTGATTTGCTGATTAAAGGCCGCGAAATCTATAAAATCAAAGCCAATATTGCGATTGATCAATTGCCGGAAGATACGGAAATCATTGATGCGTCTGGGCATTTTATTTATCCAGGTTTAATCAACACACACCACCATTTTTTCCAATGTTTTGTGCGCAACAATGCTCATCTCGATTGGACAAAATATTCCGTCATTGAATGGCTGGATTTAATCTATCCGATATTCTCAAAGCTCGATGAAGAATGTTTTTACCAGTCTTCTATAGTGGCAATGGCTGAACTTATTAAACATGGATGCACAACAGCATTTGACCATCAATATAATTTTCCCCGCCATGCAGGTAAGAACATAATTGATCGCCAGTTTGAGGCAGCCGAACTGTTAGGCATGCGCTTTCATGCAGGGCGTGGAGGTAACACATTACCAAAGTCTGAGGGCAGCACGATACCCGATGAAATGCTGGAAACAACCGAAGAATTTATCTCAGATTGCGAACGTTTGATTGATAGCTATCACAACGCAGAAAAATTCTCGATGCGCCAGGTCGTAGTTGCACCGTGTCAGCCAGTTAATTCTTACAAAGAAACTTTTGTCCAAAGTGTTGAACTTGCGCGTGAAAAAAATGTGCTGCTTCATACGCATTTAGGAGAAGGCGAAAGCGAAGTTATGCGCGAGCGAAGTGGCATGCGGACAGTCGACTGGTGCGAAGATATCGGTTTTTTAGGAAATGATGTATGGCTTGCACATTGTTGGGAATTGAACGGCGCTGAGATTGCCAAGCTTGCCAGCAC
>CAJQOR010000321.1 GCA_905479965.1 uncultured Rhizobiaceae group bacterium
CATCGAAACATGGTAAACAAGCCGTTAACTATTCTTAATTTTCCTAAAAATTAACCATATTTTTTGCTGATAACGCTCAATTATTAGATTAATAACTGAAGCTTGCGGGAAGATTTCGCCCGTAGAATTGCGGTCCACAACGACAAATATTGCTATATTTTACTATTTTTCGACCCAAAATCAGTTTTGGAGAACCCAACAACGAAAGAAATGTGAGGAAAATAAGCCAATAAAGCGGACATTTTTCCTATTTTCTTTACTCAAGACAATTTGATCGCTAATCTCAACGCTAACAATTGATCTTATAAATTGGAGCCATTGGGTTTGTTATCTCATTCACACATATGGACAGCAATAGAAGCGCTGGCAACGCGTAAAAATTTGTCACCTTCTGGTCTTGCTCGGTTAGCTGGTTTGGATCCAACCTCATTTAATAAATCAAAAAGACAAGGTACTGATGGGCGATTACGTTGGCCTTCAACGGAATCGCTTGCGAAAATCATGCATGCAACAAATACCTCTTTTGATGAGTTTGCACGCTTGGTTGGCGACAATGACGGTGATGATTATGCTGGACTTCCAACCGGTCATTTTCCTGCGCAATCTAATGGCATCCCATTGCTAGGGTTCGCGCAAGCAGGCGCTGGTGGTTTTTTTGACGATGCTGGATTTCCTGCAGGCCAAGGCTGGGAGGAAGTTGACTTTCCAACACAAGACGCCAAGAAAAACAATGTTTATGCATTAGAGGTTCAGGGCGAATCAATGATGCCGCTTTATCGCGATGGCGATGTGCTGATCATCGAGCCAAATGCTCAAGTTCGAAAAGGTGATCGGATTGTTGTGCGCACCAAAGAAGGTGAAGTCATGGCGAAAGTATTATCAAGAGATACCGCTCAAAGCATTGAACTATTATCGCTAAATCCTGAGCATCCCAATCGGCAGTTTTCAAAAACTGAAATTGATTGGACCGCTCGTATTATTTGGGCAAGACAATAGTATAATAAAAAATTTGAAACTATTCTGCTATCACAGCCTTGAATAAGGTACATATCCGATACTAAATCAAATCTTTAAACGACAACCGGATCAATCAATGACCAATGAAGTAAATCTGCACGAAGGCCTCATCTATATTATGGTGACAATGTCAGCTGTCGATAGCTCGATGGACGACACGGAGTTAGAACGCATTGGTCGCTTAGTCAGCTTCCTTCCGGTTTTTGAACATTTTGATGAAAACGATGTCCTTTCAACAGCGCGCAGATGCAGTGCGCTTTTAAGCGAACCGAATGGCCTGAGCCTTGTATTAGAGATCATCAGTGATTCAATACCTGAGCGTCTGCATGATACAGCCTATTCTATCGCGGTTGAAATCGCATCGGCAGATTATGAAATTAAGGCTGAAGAAATTCGCTTACTGCAATTACTTCGTGACCGCCTTAACCTTGATAAACTGACTTGTGCGGCAATCGAAAGAAGTGCCATTGCACGCTATAAACGCGCCCGGAACAGGTAGATCAAAAACTGCGACTTAACCGCCATCACGATTGTTTTATGTGATTTTGGCGCACATTCGTAATATAAGGGCCTCATATGACAAATTGAGGCTTGCTCTACGTGACTATTTTTGGACTTTCAGAACCGGCTATTCGGCTTACCGTTTTCCTATTCGTCTTATTCGCGATGGCAATTTTTGAATTGTTCCATCCGCGCTTAGAACGCGTCGAAATGCGCGGCGCTTTAAAAACACAGCGCTGGTTCACCAATCTTTCAATGGTCGTCATCTCGTCGCTTTGCCTGCGTGTAATTTTCCCTGCTGCTGCAGTCGGCGCAGCCTTTTGGTTAGAAGAGCGTCATATCGGTCTTTTTAACTTCCTCAATGTACCTCCAATTATTGGCGGCATCATCGCCTTTGTTGTGCTTGATTTTATCGTCTGGCTGGAACATTTAGTGAGCCATAAATGGCCAATCTTGTGGCGCATTCACCGTATGCACCATGCTGATAACGGTTTTGATGTGACAACTGCACTTCGGTTCCATCCGCTTGAAATCGTGCTATCGATGGCGTGGAAAATAATCATCATTGCGCTACTGGGTGCGCCAGCGATTGCCGTGCTTATATTTGAAATCGTATTAAACGGTATGGCGATGTTTAATCATTCCAACATAAAACTACCGCTTAAACTAGACAGGTTTATTCGCCCAATTTTGGTAACACCTGACATGCACAGAGTGCATCATTCCACTGACCATAAAGAAACAGATTCAAATTATGGATTTAACTTTTCTTTTTGGGATCGACTATTTGCAACCTATACCGATCAACCCAAGCTTGGACATGACGGAATGGAGATTGGTTTGAAAGAGTTCCGCGGATCGCGAAGTTCCAACCTAATTTGGACCTTGCTGTTACCGTTCAAAGGTAGAAACTAAATCAAGGTTTTAATAAATTCCATTTGGAAAATAACGTAAATAAAGCTCAGCGAAATTCCCGTTTTTTCCCAAAAGCGATAATCCGTAATTTAATGTTTTAAGCAAATCGGAATTCTCTTTTGTAACGGCGACAGCAAGACCTTCACCGAGATAATATTGCGATAGATATGGCCCACCAACAAATTCGCAGCAACCTTCAGCATCTTCACCCGATAGCCAAAATGAAAACTGCAATCCATCGCCAAATAACAAGTTCACATCCCCAGACTTTAAAGCTTTATAAAGCTCAACGCGATCGTCAAATGCTTTAACTTCGGCTTTTGGAAACCAGTTTTTTAGCATTGCTTCATGTGCTGAGTTTCGCGCAACACCTACCCTTATTGGCTCTTTCTTTTTCCATGCTGGATCATTTGTTTTTATATCAGTGAAGAGCGCTTTTAGATTTATATTCTTCGCACTAAGTGCGATAAATCGAGCCGGTAGTTCAAGATATGAACGACTAAACAAATATTTTTTCCGCGCGTCGGAGGAGATGGAAAACCCAGCAATCATTGCATCCCCCTGCTTGCTCTCTATCGCCTCAGGTAAATCCTTCCACTCAATCGCCTGTATCTGACACCGATCAGTGATTTTTAGAATTGAACAAATATTGCGCGCGAGATCGACGTGAAAGCCAGTTAAACGACCATTTTCATCTAAGAAGCTAAATGGAGGAAAATCCACAGTTGTTAGGAACCTCAAGCGTTCAATTTTTCGAACATCTGCGATGGGAATACGCTCTTGAGCGTCAAAGTAATTTGGAATAATCGGCGACTGTGCCATACTATAAACGGGAACTATACTTAACAATACTATCGCAATAAGTGTATTAAGTAGTGACTTTTTAAATAAACCTATATATGTATAAACCATTACTTTCTACAATTCCGTGTATGCATTCAGAGTCTTGTATTACTTATGTCATCTCCAAACGGCAGCGACAACCACAAGAAGGGCAAATTAGCAAAACTCTCATTATCGAAAGATAGAGACGGTCTTGTTGATCCGACGACCAAACAGTTTTTTGTAAAGTTGGGAATTGCTGACAAGTTTGTTGATTATGCATGCCGACTTGCAGATAAAAATGGCACGACTATCGAAACTGAACTGATCGCGAATAGATTTGTTTCAGAAGCTACATATTTTAGATCCCTGGCAGAACGAATTGACGTCATGTTTTTGGACGAAATATCTCCGGTGAGCATCATTGCTTCTCCATCAATCGATATTTTATTATCCCGAAACGGACCTTTACGAATTCAACGGGGTGACAGAATACTGACGGTTGTTAGCCCCTCAATGGCAGAATTACTGAAGCTTGAAAAGTTACTCACATCAAAACCAGAATTAGGAGAAAACTTTGCAATTGCTGCAAGGTCGACCATCAGAAACGTTGTTTGGCGGCTAAATGATCTCGACCGCGCGATATCTGTGGTGCGAAATCTACATGATACCAAACCAAATATGAGCGCTAAGATGCTAATTACCAATTGGCAGAGTTTTTATCTCGGTATTTTGTGTTTTGGTTTTTGTCTGTTGATCTATTTCCAACCCAACGTAATATTTCTCGCACTTCATGCCTTTTTATCGCTGGTCTATTTGTCGTTCAACTTACTCAAATTATCTGCGGGGTTTTTTTAATATATTGAAAAAGATCCGCAACGACTTCCCAGTCAATCGGATAATCTACCCACTTACACGATTTTGATAGCACTATATAAAGAAGAGCGCGTGGCAAAGCAGTTAATCTCTGCAATGAACCGGCTGGATTGGCCAAAAAGTAAGCTTGATATCAAGCTCATTTGCGAAGTTGAGGATACAACAACCATAAATGCATTGATCGACGCAGACCCCGGCCCACAGTTTGAAATTATTCGCGTTCCGCGCCTTCAGCCGAGAACCAAACCAAAGGCACTACAATACGCAATGACTGCTGCCAAAGGTGAGTTTGTTGCTGTATATGATGCAGAAGACCGCCCTCACCCTGAACAACTTATGGAAGCTTATCGAGAGTTTGAACAACATGGAAACGATTTGGCCTGCTTGCAGGCACCACTCGTTATCAGCAACGCAGACACTGGCTGGTTGGCGGGTCTTTTCAGCTTGGAGTATTCCGGCCTTTTTCGCCGTTTAATTCCCTTACTCGCACATTTTGACTTACCCATCCCTTTAGGAGGGACATCAAACCATTTTCGCAAAATTGCTCTGCTTGATGTTGGAGGTTGGGACCCATGCAATGTGACAGAAGATGCAGATTTAGGAATCCGTCTTTACTGTGAAGGATATTATACTGGTGTCTTAAAACGCCCGACTTTGGAAACCGCGCCGACTGAAATCCGGGTATGGATTAGACAAAGAACGAGATGGCTTAAAGGCTGGATGCAAACCTGGTTAGTACTTATGCGTCATCCGCTGCGTCTATTGGAAAAACGAGGCATTATTGGGTTTATAATTATGCAAGTTATGATTGGCGGCATGTTGATCGCAGCTCTTGCACACCCATTTGCTTTCATTTTTATTGGCTACACACTTTATAAAGCACTCTTTGGCGGCATATTGAGTTCGACATTGATTGAGTTTGCATTGATTTATCTTGACGTATTCAACCTGATCGGAGGTTATTTTATTTTCCTGTTTGTTGGCGCAAGCGCACTGATACCGGCTCAAAAAAAGAAACTCAAAACCAGATGGCTATTTTTGCCGCCACTCTACTGGTTACTCATGTCTTTTGCTGGCTGGCGGGCTTTGTCACAACTGCCGCTTAGATCTCAGTTTTGGGAGAAGACCCCACACGAACCAGCGCGGCGAGATTTATAATTTCTCGCACCAAGAAACAATACTAAAATAAGCTGTCTTGTTAGTTTATGAGTCCCACACGAAAATTCTGAATATCGCGTTCGGCAAGCGCTAATTCACCACTTAATCGGGCTATCTCAACTTGATCAGTTGAATTTTGTAGGTTGAGATTGGCAATTTCCAATTGAATAGTGGTTTGTTCTTGCGGTGTCGCAGTTGCTATAAGTTTAATTTTCTCCGAAGCTTCTGATTGACGTCGGCTAATTGCATTCTTCCGGCTATTGATATCTGATCTCAGGCCATGAGCTCGTTTTCCGAGATTATAACCCGATAAAAATCTCGGCGATTTATCCAGTGGGCAAACATTTGCATATCCGCTACCTGCTTCACCCACACGCAATCCATTCGCAGGTGTACAATATCGAACTAAGCCTGTTTGATAGCCTTGGTTCCAGGCTGTCTGATTAGGCGTAATCCCAGCTTTTGCGCAAGCTTTTGCGTGACGCGCAAAACGATCTTGAGGTGCATGACCTGCAGCACCATCTGTTTCGCCAATGACCAACCAATCCGCAGCCACACATTCTTCTTTTGAGAGCGTTTGACAAGCGCCAAGTGCAACACCTAAACCAATAAGACCAGTGATAAGATAAATTTTTGGTAGCTGACTTTGCAATTGAATTCCCCTCAATAAAAAACCCAGCTCAATATTTGAGAGCTGGGTTGATAAGTCAAGATCTTATAGCACTTTTACGAGCGAGCGCGGCGACGCTCTGAACTTGGCTGGTACGCCAATTTTGAGTGATAAGTGCAATAAGGCGCAGATTCATCGGAGTCATTTCCACAAAAGTGGAAGCCTTCCATCATCGGATCGCCAACTGGCCATTTGCAAGTAGTCTCACTCAATTCGATCAATTTCAGCTTTTTAGAAATTGGTACAACGACATCTTCAATAGGTCGCGTATCAATCTCTTGCATTGCGACCGCGTCAACATCGGTTTTCATAACAGTTGCCGCAGCTGCACCACCGCCGCCAGAACGTGTTGGCGTTGGGCGAGCCGATGCGCTCGCAGTACGAGGCGCTGTAAATCCTGTGCGTTGAGTTGCAACTGTTGGGCGTTTTGCGCGCGGGCTACGTGACCCACCAGATTTTGCACGACCGGGCAAATGAAGACGATGAACTTTACCAATGACGGCGTTACGGCTCACGCCGCCAAGCTGCGCTGCGATTTGACTCGCGCTCAGACCTTCTGCCCACAATTTCTTGAGCTGTTCGACGCGTTCATCAGTCCAACTCATATTTATCTCCGTTCCTATTTATCTTGACAGAATCCAACACCACTGCACTCAAACGAGTACATTTTAAAACACTTAAAAAGTCGCTGGGTCCGTCGCATTTTTTCCAACTAGATCTAAGTTAGTGATGACGGGACTCTGTGACAAGGGGGAGAAATTGCTCTGATTCGCAAAAATTTAGTTTTCCCCAACTAAAGCGTGTTTTAGTTATTTTTTGTCAAAAATTAAGATGCTGATTGACGTAATTGTACCATTACGATGCATAATTGACTTTTTGTTTCAAAGTGGCGATAATGTGATAAGCCGTCCAAACTGGGCGGTTTTTCAATTTTTACTACGACTAATCGCGCCGCGGATGCAGTTGGCACTCACATTGATTTTAACAGGAGAGCGGCATGGCAAAGGCCACGTCTTTATATTCAATTCTTCCAACCTCCGGTGCAACATTTACATCCGGTGAAGGTGTTTGGCTTGAAACTGATCAGGGTGAGAAGTATCTCGACTTCACAGCGGGAATTGCAGTGAATTCGCTTGGACACTGTCATCCTCACCTGGTCGACACATTAAAGCAACAAGCTGAACAGCTTTGGCATATTTCAAACTTGTTCCAGGTTACGGGACAAACAACGCTCGCTGACCGCTTAACCTCAAATACTTTTGCCGACAAAGTATTTTTCACAAATTCCGGTGTAGAAGCTATGGAATGCGCAATTAAAACTGCACGTCACTATCATTTTGCCAATGGTGAAGCTGAGCGTTTTGAAGTTATCACATTTCAAGGCGCATTCCATGGACGTTCAACGGCAACCATTGCAGCTGGTGGACAAGAAAAATACATTGAAGGCTTTGGACCTAAAGCGCCAGGCTTCATTCAAGTGGAACTTAATGATGTTGACGCGCTTAAAGAAGCGATCACGGACAATACAGCAGCATTGCTCATTGAGCCCATTCAAGGTGAAGGTGGATTGCGCTATGTCCCAACTGAGTTTTTAAAAGAGTTGCGCGATCTTTGTGATGAAACAGGGACACTTCTTATCTTTGATGAAATCCAGTGCGGCGTTGGTCGGACCGGTAAATTATTTGCCCATGAATGGTCAGGCGTCGAGCCTGATATCATGGCTGTTGCAAAGGGTATTGGCGGCGGCTTTCCACTTGGCGCGTGTCTTGCAACGGAAGAAGCTGCGCAAAGCATGGTTCCGGGTACGCACGGAACAACCTTTGGCGGCAACCCATTAGCGATGGCTGTAGGCAACGCTGTTTTGGATGTCGTGCTGGAAGATGGCTTTTTGGAAAACGTTCAGGAAGTTGCACTTTTGTTAAGACAAGGGCTGGCAGAGCTGACCGACACTTATCCAGATATTATCGAAGAGATAAGAGGCCAAGGTTTGATGATCGGCATCAAATGCAAGACGCCAAATGTCGAACTTTTGG